>DASWYF010000034.1 GCA_036405135.1 Verrucomicrobiia bacterium
AACAAGCCTTGCGCAGTGCCGAAGCCAGAACTTGGGAGGCGCTCTTGGCGGCCATCGCCGCCGCCTTGGCCTCAGTCACCCCACAAGACGCCGCTTCCTGGTTCGCACATTGCGGCTACAACTTTATTTAAAACGCTCTAACCTTCCAGTTTTGAGGCACTGACGCGACCTCGTATTCATGCTTTGGCTGACCGAGGAACACTTCCGTCTGCTTTTCGCTCCAGCCGGGTGTGACGGCATTGAAATCTGCGTAGTTGTTGCTTACGAGATTTTGCGCGGGTTTCCAACGGGACAGGAGGCCGATGAGGCAAAGCACGGCCAACAAAGCGAGAATGGACAACAAGGCGTCACCGCGTTGACGATAGGCGGAGCGAATGGAGTGCGAGCTGTTCATCTGGGCTATAGAGTGGAGGTTAACACCATTTCCTCGAATTTGTTAAGTTTAAATACAGAGGGCAAACTTGCGAGTTGAGGCGGCTTGACGGCAACGGCTTCTGCCCGCACTTTCCTTGAACTTGGCTGACCGTGATGTGTTGTCCCGTGCGGTGGCCGATCCGATTGGCGCCGTTGCTGCAACTCCCGCCGCGCAGACCCTGCGTGAGCGTGTGGAGTCGGGCGGCGCATTGTCGCTTGCTGGCGTGGCGGAGGCCGCGATGCCGTTTGTGGCGGCGATGATTCATCGGCTGTTTCCCACGCGGACGATGGTGGTGGTGACGGAATCGCTGAAGGTGCAGGAGCAGTTTCAGCAGGATTATGAGACGTGGAGTAAGGGGCGAGACGGAGGAGGGGCGAAGGGCGATACGGCGGGTAGAACATTATTTTATCCGGCTTGGGAGATTTTGCCGAATGAGGAGAAACTTCCGCATGCGGATGTGATCAGTGATCGGCTCGAAACCCTAGTGGCGTTGCGGCGGCATCGGGCGGGTGCAGAAGCGCCGGTGGTGATGACGAATATTTCGGCATTGTTGCAGAAGACTTTGGCGGCGACGCAACTGGAGCAGTGCACGCGGGCGTTCAAGCGCGGGGATTCGATCGATCCGATGGATTTGATCGAGTGGCTGGAGGATCAGGGTTACGAGCCGGAGGCGCAGGTGACGCAGCGCGGGGAGATCGCCTTGCGCGGGGGCATCGTGGATGTGTATCCGCTCACGAGTCCGTGGCCGGTGCGGTTGGAATTCTTCGGCAATGACCTGGAGTCGTTGCGTTACTTTGATCCGACCACGCAGATCTCGCGCGAGGAGATTCCGGAGATCGTGCTGCCGCCGGGTGGTGAGCTGGGCATCATGAAGCGCTTGGTGCGGGATGGTGCGAGGCCATCCGAGTGCATTGCGACGTTCTTTGATCAGTTGCCAGCGGATACCATTGTGTTGCTGGCGAATCTGACGGAGTTGCAACAGCACGGTGAGAGTTATGTTAAGGAGTTGGGCGCGGATAATCCGTTCTTCCTGAACATGGCCGAGTGGGAAACTCGTTTGCAACGAGGGGCCAAGAGTGTGGTGTGTTTTGGTGAGGAACTGCCGTTGTCGTTTAGTGGGGAGGCGGCGCGCGTTACTTTGGAGTTGGAGAGCTTGGAGACGTATCGGTCGCTGGGTGATCGTCCGCCGGAGGCTCAGGTGGCGGAGGCGCAGCGGCGGGAGTTTTTCCAACAATTGCATCGCTGGCAGCGGCAGGATTACTCGATGCATGTGGTGTGCAATAACGACGGGGAGAGCCAGCGGTTTAAGGAGATTTGGGCGGAGTATGGGTTGGGTGAGTTGAAGGGCGTGACGATTGATCTCGGGGCGTTGTCGCGCGGATTCCTGAGTGATGAGGCGAAGCTGGCGGTGGTGACGGATGCGGAGATCTTCGGGCGCTACAAGGTGCAGCGGCCGCGTCGCATGAAGACGCAGCACGCGAAGGTGGCGCGCTCGGCGATGGAGATCAATTTCACGGAGCTGGAGTTTGGCGATTACGTGGTGCATCTGCAGCATGGCATCGGCAAGTATCTGGGGCTGCAAGTGCTGCCCATCAGTGGCGGGCGCAAGCGTCCGCGTGAGGAGCAGACGCCAGAGGTGATGCAGGAGTGCCTGGTGATCGAGTATGCCGCGAGCACGACGGATCAAGCACCGCCGAAGCTTTACGTACCGGTGACGGAGGCGCATCTGGTGGGCAAGTACGTGGGTGCGGGCAAGGCGCGTCCGCAACTTAACACGCTCGGAGGAAATCGTTGGGCGAAGGCGAAGGAGCAGGCGCAGCGGGCAGTGCGAGATCTGGCGGGTGAACTGCTCACCATTCAAGCAGCGCGGGCTTCGCAGCCGGGTTATGCCTTCGGGCCGGATACGCCGTGGCAACGGGAGTTCGAGGGCTCGTTCTTGTATGAAGAAACCATTGATCAGGTGAAGGCCATCGATGCGGCGAAGAAGGATATGGAGGTGGCGAAGCCGATGGACCGCTTGATCTGCGGTGACGTGGGTTTCGGCAAGACGGAGGTGGCGATCCGCGCGGCGTTCAAGGCGGTGATGGGTGGCAAGCAGGTGGCGATCATGGTGCCGACGACGGTGCTCGCGCAGCAGCATTATCGCACGTTCCGTGAGCGCATGGCGGATTATCCGGTGAAGGTGGAATTGCTCTCACGCTTCCGCACGAAGAAGGAGCAGGCGAAGGTGATTGAAGACCTGGCGACGGGCGCGGTGGATATCGTGGTGGGGACGCATCGGGTGGTGCAGAGCGATATCGTTTTCAAAGACCTTGGTCTGGTGGTGGTGGATGAGGAGCAACGTTTCGGCGTGATGCATAAGGAGAAGTTCAAGCTCATGCGCAAGCTGGTGGATGTGCTGACGCTGAGTGCGACACCGATTCCGCGCACGCTGCATCTCGCGCTTACGGGTGCGCGGGACATGAGCACCATCGAGACGCCGCCGCATGATCGTTTGCCGGTGGAGACGGTGGTAACGCAGTATGATGAGCGGATGATCCGTGATGCGATCTTGCGCGAGATGCAGCGGGATGGGCAGGTGTTCTTCCTGCATAATCGCGTGAGCACGATCGACATGATGGCGACGAAGCTCCGCACGCTGGTGCCGGATGCACGCATCGTGGTGGGGCATGGGCAGATGGATGCGGATGATCTGGAAGAGGTGATGACGGCGTTCGTGAATGGGGAGGCCGATGTGCTGCTCTCCACGACGATCATCGAGAGCGGCCTCGATATCCCGAATGCGAACACCATCATCATTGATCGCGCGGATCGGTTTGGGTTGAGCGAGCTGTATCAATTGCGGGGTCGCGTGGGGCGTTACAAGCATCAGGCGTATGCGTACCTGATGATCCCGCGGCATGCGTCGTTGCTGAGTGATGCGCGGAAACGGATGAGCGCGATCAAGCAGTATTCGAAGCTGGGCAGCGGATTTAAGATCGCGATGCGGGATTTGGAGATCCGTGGTGCGGGCAATCTCTTGGGTGCACAGCAGAGCGGGCATATCACGGCGGTGGGGTTTGAGCTTTATTGCCAGTTGCTGAAGCAAAGTGTTTCCGCGCTGAAGGGCGAGAAGGTGAAGCCGCGCGTGGAGGTGCCGGTGCGTTTGGATTTTCTGGATACGAATCCGAAGGCGGAGGCGGTGGTGAGCGGTGAGGATGATGAGGCGCTGGAGGAAGAAAGTGAGAAACTTCCGAAGGGGAGGGTGGTGGAGATTGTGCGACCGGGGTTGACGCAGGCGTGTATTCCGTTGAGTTACATCCCGGAATCGCAGCAGCGGGTGGATATGTATCGAAAGATCGCGCAGGTGACGGAGTATGCGGAGCTGGAGGCGGTGCGGAAGGAGTTGCGGGATCGCTTCGGGAAACTGCCGGAGGCGATGGATCTGTTGCTGCGCGTCTCCGAACTAAAGGTGATGGCGGTGGAGCGGAAGATATCATCCATCGAGGCGAAGGAAGGCAAGCTGATGATCACGCGGAACAATGATTTCATCATGCTAGGCGGGAAGTTTCCGAGGCTGACGAAGAAGGCGGCGCTGGCGAAGGTGAATGAGATTAAGAAGCTATTGCTGGCGATTTAGGGAATGACTAATGACGAAATCCGAATGACCTGGGAAGCAGGGCAGGGGGAGAGATGAGGGGTTGGAATCATGTAACGTGAGGGGAAAACCTCTTCCTGTCGGCAGCATTGGGTTTGATTTTGGCTGGCATGGGGTTTTCGAGGATGACGATAAGGACGAGAATGAGGGAAAATCGGTGGAATTGCGGCTTGAATGGGGCGGGATTTGGTTTTAGCTCAGTTCGTCCACATAATTTATCATGAAGAAGACTATTGTTTATCGCGGGACGGCTGGCGCGTTGCTGGGGTTAAGCCTGGTTTTGCTGGCGGGTTGTGGCGAGGCGGCTAAGAAGCCGGAGTCGGCCAACGGTGCGTCGAAGGCGGAGCCCAATCCCTCGGACATGTCG
Organism: Verrucomicrobiia bacterium; assembly: GCA_036405135.1. Lineage (NCBI taxonomy): Bacteria > Pseudomonadati > Verrucomicrobiota > Verrucomicrobiia > Verrucomicrobiia bacterium. The sequence continues at coordinate 4,420 of DASWYF010000034.1, forward strand.
TGGACGAACGGGATGGTATGGATACCGGCGGGCACTTTTTCAATGGGTTCGGAGAATGGGCAATCTGATGAGAAGCCCGTACGCCAGATCACGGTTGACGGTTTTTGGATGGACAAGACTGAGGTCACGAACGAGGAATATGAAAAATTCGTGAAAGCGACGGGGTATGTGACGATTGCCGAGCGAAAACCTGATCCTAAAGACTTTCCCGGAGCCGATCCGGCGATGCTGGTAGCTGGTTCGATAGTGTTTCGTCCGCCAGAGGGGGATGTGCCGTTGGACAATTATTACGTCTGGTGGACCTATATTCCCGGAGCAAATTGGAAGCACCCAGAAGGACCCAGCTCAAATCTGCAAGGGCGTGAGAAGCACCCGGTGGTGCATGTGTGCTATGAAGATGCACTCGCTTATTGCAAGTGGGCGAGAAAACGTCTTCCGACGGAGGCAGAATGGGAGTATGCTGCCCGCGGTGGCTTGGATCAGAAAAAATATGCTTGGGGTGACGAGCAGACGCCGGCGGGCAAGTGGGTGGCGAATATCTGGCAGGGGAAGTTTCCCGCTGTGAACTCCATGGACGACGGATTCCGCACGACTTCACCTGTGGGCACGTTTCCGCCGAATGGCTATGGGCTCGTAGATATGGCGGGCAATGTGTGGGAGTGGTGCGCGGATTGGTATGGCGCAGACGCCTACGCCAAGATGCCGGAGAAGAACCCTCATGGTGTCAGCCAAGAACAAAGTTTTGACCAAAATGAACCGGGTGTGGCGAAACGGGTGCAACGCGGAGGTTCTTACCTTTGTGCGGACACTTATTGCACGGGCTATCGTCCTAGCGCACGTATGAAGAACACGCCGGATAGCGCGACGTCTCATTCGGGATTCAGGTGTGCGAGAACGAAGTAAGGTTACTAAATTGGAGGATTTGCAGCAGCCGACTGTTGCGGCACGCTCTCACCCATAGTCAGAGTTTGCGCGGGAGCATCTTGGCTGGTCACGGTTACGTTAACATGCGTGCCGCCGACTTTTTCCAAACGTGAAGCGATGGTCTTATGAGCGATTTCAGGGCGATTGCAATCGCGGCTGAGGTGGCCGAGGTAAAGTTGTTTCAGATCTGCGTGGACGATTTGTTCGAGAACATCCGCCGCGGCGTCATTGGAGAGATGGCCGTGGCGGCTGAGGATGCGCTGCTTCAGGCTCCATGGACGACGCGTGTCTTCCTGTAGCAGACGTAAATCATGGTTGGCTTCCAGCACGACGATGTTCGCGCGACGGATGCGTTCCACGACGAGCTTCGTCGCATGGCCGAGGTCAGTCAGGAAGCCGATGGAGCCGACAGCGGTGTTCAGCACAAAGCCGACCGGGTCCTGGGCATCGTGTGGGACGGAAAAAGTGTCGATGCCTACCTCACCAATCTCAAAGGAAGAGCCGGTGATGAACATGCGGCAATCGAATTTGGTTTCGAGCTGGCGCTCGATGGCTTCCCGGGTATCGCGATTGCAATAGATGGGGATGTTCAGTTTGGCGGCGATGGTGGTCAGGCCTTGGATGTGGTCGTGATGCTCGTGGGTGATGAGAATGCCCGTCAGACCTTCAGGAGCGCGACCAAGGGTGGCGAGGCGTTGGCGGATCTGACGTCCGCTGAAGCCGGCATCGATAAGCAGGCGCGTTTCACCCGCTTCCAAGTAAGCACAATTGCCACTGGAACCACTGCCTAAAATGGTGAACTGGACCGGCACAAGCGCAACGTATCAGTGAACACGCGGGGGACAATGGATTTTTAGGGGGTAAACCTGAGAAATTGGAGGCTAACACCTGATTGACAGGGGGATGAAAAGTTATTCACAGGTGGCACAGTTCTTGAAAAAGCACGGGGCGTGCCATTTCAGCCTTGAGGATTTGGATTTCGAGTTTAGAGTCTAGCCGATGTCGCAAGGGATGCATCTATCGCAGCGGATGGCACTGTCACAGGTGCTGGCACCGCAGTTGCAGCAATCGTTGGCGCTTTTGCAAGCGCCTACGCTGGAGTTGCGGGCTTTGGTCGAGCAAGAGCTTGAGCAAAACCCCATGCTGGAAGAAGTTGCGGAGATGGACACGGATGCGAAGGAAAGTCGACTGCGTGAAGAGGATGGAACAGTCGCCTCAGCCGATCCTTGCGAGCCTCCGGAGGATACAAAGGTCGATCCCACAAGGGAAGGGGATGGCCCTGATCCGGCAGATACTTTCCGGGAAGAGTTCGAGAAACTGGTGCAACAAGACCAGGAATGGCGCGATCATTATTCCCAGACAAACAGTCCCAATCGCCACTCGGCCGAGGATGAGGAGAAGCGTGAGTTTTTGCTAAACTCCATCGTGGCGAACACCTCGCTGCAGGAGCATTTGATGGATCAGCTCCGCATGTCGGAGTGCTCGAAAGATTTGCGGCCGATCGCTGAGTTGGTCATTGGTAACATCGATGACCGTGGTTATTTGCCGGAACGGAAGGATGATCCTCGACGCTTTGAGGACGGGCGGAAGTATGATGCGCTGGATGACTTGGCATTTTCTACGGGTATTCCGCGGGCAAAAATCGAGCAGGCGTTTAAGCTGATTCAATCTTTTGATCCCGCTGGTGTGGGTGCACGCGATTTGCGTGAGTGTCTGATGTTGCAACTGGAGCGGGATCACCGGCAGAACTCGGACGAATACGAGATCATCAAAGATTACATGGAAGCGCTGAGCAAACGGCGCATTCCGGAGATCGCCCGCGGGCTGGGCATCTCGAATGAAGAAGCGCAGGATGCGGTGAACAACATCGCCCTGCTGGAGCCGAATCCGGGCCGTTCCTTCCAGACAGACAATCATCAATACATCGTGCCTGAAGTGTTCGTGCAGGCGGTGGGGGATGAATACGTCGTCAGCACAAACAATGATCAAGTGCCGCACTTGCGCATCAGCAATGCGTATAAAGATTTGATGGCGCAACCGGAGAGCGGAGCGGAAGTGCGCGAATATATCCGCGAGAAGATCCGGGCGGGCAAATTCCTCATCAAGAGTTTGCATCAACGGCAGCAGACAATTCTGAACATCGCGAACGAGATCGTGAAACGGCAACGGGAGTTTTTAGACAAGGGTATCGCCTTCTTGAAACCGATGACGATGGTGCAGGTGGCGGAAGCCGTGGGTGTCCATGAAACGACGGTGAGCCGGGCGGTGTCTGGCAAATATATCGAGACGCCGCAAGGGGTGTTCGAGATGAAGTATTTCTTCACGTCCGGCATCATGACGGCCGATGGCGTGGGCATGTCGAACACGAGCGTGAAGGACATGATCGCGGATATGGTGAAGGATGAGCCGGGCAATGCGCCTTACTCGGACGACCAGATCGTGAAGATGTTGAAGGAAAAGAATGTGGTCATCGCCCGACGGACGGTGGCGAAGTATCGGGCGGAGCTGAATATTTTGCCGTCGAATCTGCGGCGGAAGTATTGAGGGGTGGTTTAGCCACGGATTTACACAGATGGAACACAGAGCGGGCAGATTTTGGCTTCATTTTCCCTTTGAAAAGGTAGGGGGTTCACGTCAGTATCCGCGCTCCTGATATTGGTGGATTTCACCGTATATCGGTTTTGGCATAGACATGAAACGTACGCATCATTGCAATGAGCTCCGGGCGGAACACGCCGGACGGGAAGTGATTTTGGCGGGTTGGGTCCATTCCCGCCGCGATCTGGGCGGTGTCCTTTTCATCGATCTGCGCGACCGTGAGGGCCGCACGCAGACGGTGCTGGACCCTTCCGATTTGCCGAAGGACGTTTTCGAGAACGCGACGAAGCTGCACAGCGAATCGGTCATCGAAATCAAGGGCAAGGTGCGGGTGCGTCCGGCGAATACTGAGAATTCCAAGATCGCGACGGGTGCGGTGGAAGTGCTCGTGAAGGAACTCACGGTGCTGAACTATGCGGAAGTGCTGCCGTTCCCGGTGGACGACCCGGAAGTGGCGAGCAAGGTGAACGAGGAATTGCGCCTGAAGTATCGCTATCTGGACCTGCGTCGCCCGGAGATGACGCGCAATCTGCGTCTGCGCTCCAAGGTGGCCATCGCCACGCGCAGCTACATGGATGGAGAAGGCTTCTTGGAAGTGGAGACGCCTACGATGTTCAAGTCCACGCCGGAAGGTGCGCGGGAGTTTCTCGTGCCGAACCGCCGGGACCCGGGCACGTTCTACGCGCTGCCGCAATCGCCGCAGCAGTTCAAACAGATTCTCATGGTGAGCGGCGTGGAGCGCTATTTCCAGCTCGCGCGTTGCTATCGCGATGAGGACTTGCGCGCTGATCGCCAGCCGGAGTTCACGCAGGTGGATATCGAGATGAGCTTCATTGATCGCGAGGACATCTACTCGCTCATCGAAGGCTTGCTCAAAAAGGTCTGGAAGACGGCGCTGAACATGGACATCCCGACGCCGTTCAAGCGCATCAGCTTTGACGAGGCGTTGAACCGCTACGGCATCGACAAGCCGGACACGCGTTTTGGCATGGAACTGGTGGACATGTCGGAAGATTTCAAAGCGAGCACGTTCAAGGTGTTCAGCGGCGCGATCGCCAGTGGCGGCGTGGTGAAAGCCATCAACGCCAAGGGCCTCGCCTGCGCGACGCAGGGGCAGATCGAGACGATGACTGATTACGCCAAGAGCTTTGGTGCGAAGGGTCTCGCCTTCATCAAGGTGGAGAATGGCGAATGGAAATCGCCCATCGTGAAGTTCTTCAGCGAAGCGGAGAAGACCGCACTGAAGACGAAGCTGGCGATCGAAGAGGGCGACCTCATTCTGTTCGCGGCCGATCAATGGCTGAACGCGTGCGAAATCCTAGGAAAGATCCGCCTCTACTGCGCAGAAGTGCTGAAGGGGCAGGGCAAGCTGACAATCGACCCGATGCAGTTCAATTTCCTGTGGGTCATCGAGTTCCCCTTGCTCACGTTCGACAAGGAATTCAACCGCTGGTACTCCAGCCATCACCCGTTCACGGCGCCGGTGGCCGAGGACATTCCGTTGCTCAAGCAGGACCCGAAGAAGGTTCGCGGTCAGCATTATGACATCGTGGTGAACGGTGTGGAGCTCGGTGGCGGTTCTATCCGTATCCATCAGCCGGACGTGCAGAAGACGATCTTTGAAGAGATCCTGCAAATCCCGCCGGATGAAACGCAATTGCGCTTCGGTTACATGCTGGAGGCCTTCAAGTATGGCGCACCGCCGCACGGTGGTATCGCGCTGGGCTTCGATCGCCTCATCGCGATCCTCTGCGGCACCACGAGCATCCGCGACGTGATCGCGTTCCCGAAGACCGCCAAAGGCGTGTGCATGATGACGGATTCGCCGTCCCATGTGAGCGCACGGCAGTTGAAGGAACTTCACCTTGAGGTGAAGGCGGCGGTGAAGAAGGAAGCGTAAGCTTCATTTCAAAAAACAGGCCGGACGAATCACTTCGTCCGGCCTGTTTTGTTATCTTACCTTTGCTGCTTCCTCACCAAGCCTTCCAGCACCGGCTGGAAGCGTTCTGGCTTCATGCTATACGCGGCGCGACCTTTGCTGAGGCTGCGGATGGCGTTCGCGTAGCCGAACAGTTCCGCCAGCGGCACTTCCGCTTGCACGAGGGCATTGCTGCCCAGCGCTTCCACAGCGAGGACTTGGCCGCGACGACGGGTGAGGTCGCCGAGAATATCGCCCTGATGCTCGGTGGGCACGTTGACTTCCACGTGCATGACCGGCTCCAGCAATACTGGTCCCGCTTCACGCAACGCCGTGCGCAAGGCATCGGAGGCGGCGAGCTGGAACGCCAGATCGTTGGAGTCTTTCGCATGGAAATCGCCATCCAATATGGCGACCTGCACATCTACCAACGGATGACCGAGCACGCCCGCTTTCGCGGCTTCTACGATGCCTTTCTTCACCGCGCCATGATATTGCACGGGGATGCTACCGCCCGTGATTCGGTTCTCAATGGTTAGGCCGGAGCCCGCCACTGCCGGCGTCACGGACAGGATGACGCGCGCGAACATGCCGACACCGCCATTCTGTTTCTTCAACAGATGATCAGCTTCAGCCGCTCGCGTGATCGTCTCACGATGCGCGATTTCGGGCGCGCCTGCGATGGTCGCCACTTGATGCTCATCCGCCAGCCGTGTGCGCGTGATGTCCAGGTGCAGTTCACCCATGCCGGAGAGCAGGCACTGGCCCGTTTCTGGATGCGTGCTGACACGGAGCGTTGGGTCTTCCTCGCTTAAACGGGCGAGGGCAGCGCCCAGCTTCTCACGGTCCGCACTGGTGCACGGCTCGATGGCTACGGTCACGACGGGTTCCGGGAACACAGGTGGCTCCAGCAACACCGTTTGCGCTGGCGCACACAACGTATCGCCCGTGGTGAATCCACGCAGGCCGATGACGCCGCAGATATCGCCCGCATGTGCTTCCGCGAGTTCAATACGTCGATCTGCAAAGATGCGCACGAGCCTTCCTACACGCTCGGTTTTGCCCGTGCGCGAGTTCAGCACTGTATCGCCTTTACGCAACGTGCCTGCATAGAGCCGCAGCCAGACGATACGTCCGGCTTGCGGATCACTCACCAGCTTGAACGCGAGTGCGGAGACCAGTGCGTCGTCATCTGTGGTCAGACGGATCGCTTCACCGGTGTCAGCCACATTAGCTTCCACGGGCGGCAAATCCGCCGGACTGGGCAGATAATCGACGATGGCATCCAGCAACGGTTGCACGCCCACATACTTGTAGGCACTGCCGCCGATCACCGGCACGAGCCGGTTCGCGATGGTCGCACGGCGGAGGGCGCGTTTCAGCACTTCCGCAGTCACGGGCCGGTTATCCAGCCAGAGCGCGGCCACTTCATCGTCCACTTCCGCGACCCGCTCGATGAGTTCTGAGCGGGCACGATCCACCAGCGCCTCCGCATCAGGAGGAACGTTCTCAACGCTAAAGCCGCCCAAGGCTCCGTCTCCGAAGACGAAAGCTTTGCGATTCACGATATCCAACTGACCACGCAAGGCATCCTCCGCGCCCAAGGGGATGAGCACGGGCACTGCGTTTGCGCCAAGCTTATGGCGGATATCTGCCACTGCCTTGGCGAAGTTCGCACCGGTGCGATCCATCTTGTTCACGAACACGATGCGCGGGACGCGATAACGATCCGCCTGTCGCCAGACGGTCTCGGATTGCGGCTGCACACCATCCACGCCGCTGAACACGGCGATCATGCCGTCCAGTACGCGAAGCGACCGTTCCACCTCGGCGGTGAAATCCACGTGGCCGGGTGTATCGATCACATTCAGGCGATGCGGTTCATTGGCGAACAGCTTGAACACATCATCGGCACGTGTCTGCGTCCACGTGCTCGATACGGCGGCCGCGAAGATGGTGATACCTTTCGATTGCTCAATCGGATTCGAGTCTGTGGTCGTGTTCCCCGTATGGACATCGCCCGCACGATGGATCGCGCCGGTGTAGAGCAAGATGCGCTCAGTGAGCGTGGTCTTGCCGGCGTCGATATGCGCGGCGATGCCGAGATTACGAGTGCGCGTGAGCGGATACTCGCGACCGGTTTCGCGGGTGTTGGTGACAAGGGTGCTATTTTTCGTGGTGTTCATAGGTTTGCTCCTGTGTTTCTTTAGCCCTGAAAACAAAAAGCCCCGACGAATGGCGTCGGGGCTTCAATCAGGGATAAAAGCTAGGTGAGGAGACGGTTCGTATTACTGGATCAAGACAAAGACAATCCTAGCCCTGACTGAAGCCGGGCATTCTGAATTGTTTTGATGATACGAGCCATCATTATGAATGACCTATAAGGGGTAGAGGCGGGTTTGTCAAATCGGAGGGAGAACCGCGGGATACGCTGAAGACACGGCCCCAACTGAGTGGGGAGACTGGACAGGCGGTGGCGCCTGTCCCACTGCAAGCTATTAGCGCAGGGGGCGGATGTAGATGTTGGCGAATTCCAAGGGTTGGCCTGCGTTGGCCAGACCTACTTCGGCGCTGCGTTTGGTGGCGACGGTAGTTTTGCCGATGAATTGGCCGTTCAGGTAAACGGAAAATCTTTCGAAGTCGCGGACCAAGCGTACGCGATTCCATGCTTTTGGTTTGAGCTTATCTAGGCCGATGCTCATGGGGGCTTCGCTATCGCCGAAGCTGACGATGGTTTGATCATCCAAGGTAAGTCCACCGATGGTGCCGCTAGTCGGTAATTTCGCAGGGGTTTTAAAATCTACGGACAGCTCGAAGTCGCGATAGGATTTCGTGGTGGAGAGAGACGCTTTCTTCTGCTCATCAGGGATCAAGAACAGTTGCCAATCATTAGATTGCCACTCGGCGAGGTTAGAGGATTTCCAGCCGCGAAGATCTACACCGTTGTAGAGAGCGGTCCAGTCGGTTTCTTCAGGAGCGCTTTGTTCCGGCGTGGCACCGGTGGAGGGTAGTTCTTGGATACGGATATTGCGAAAGTCCACGCGGGAGCCTTCGGATTCGAGACCGATGTAGCCTTTGCGCCAGTTGCAATTGCTGCCGCCGGAGACTTCCTTGCCGTTCACACTGAGACGGATGACGCCGTTCGTGGCGACGATACGATATTTGTTCCATTCAGGCGAGGGATTCGACCGTTGCTCAGAAGGAAAGCTGCGCATGCCGCGATGCTTCCCAAAAGGTTCCATGGTGGAGCCGTGGATCGGGAAGACATCGCCGTGAGTGGTGTAGTTCTCGGTGTTGCCGTAGCCGTGATCGAGGACTTGGACTTCGACGGCTCGGAGGAAAGGAACGCCGGGTGCGCTGATGGGCGAGGACCAGATGAAGATGCCCGCATTACCGCCGGACTTCAGGTGACGCCATTCGAGTTCGAGGATGAAGTTCTCATACTGCCGCTCGGTGCGTAGTGCGCCGATGGGATTACCCGTGCAATGAATCAGGCCATTGGTGACAGACCATGTCTCCGGTGCGCAGTTCACATTCACCCAGCCATCGAGGTTTCTGCCGTTGAACAAGGGCAGAAAGCCGCGTGAGTCCGGCTTGGGCGGGTTGGAGAAAAACGAGGACGCATGACTGTCGAGGTTCAGGCCCGACAACCATATAGCGAGCAGGACCGCCTGGCAGGTTTTGATGAACATGGGGTTAAAATGGAAATTTTAGACGGTGACTACAAGCGAAGTTTTAATGGGAAGCGGCAAGAATAGGAGGATTGCTAGATGGTTTTTTGCAGATTCGGAGTGTTGCCAAGGCAGAAGATTGCTAAGGTTTTCGGGAAATGGACCCGGTGACACATACAGTTTTGGGAGCAAGCTTTGGTTATGCGCTATTCCAACAACGATTGGGGAAGCGCGCTGCTGTGGTTGGGGCATTGGCCGGGGCGACGCCGGATATTGATGTGCTCATCAAGAGTGCGACGGATCCATTGCTGGCGGTGGAGTTGCACCGGCATTTCACGCATGCGTTGCCGTTTGCGCCGATCGGGGCCTTGATCGTGGCTTCATTGTGGTTTTTGCGACCTGCGCAGAGGCAAGATTGGAAGCCGCTTTGGCTTTGTGCGCTGGTGGCGTATGTGAGCCATTGCTTGCTGGATGCGGCGACAAGTTATGGGACATTGTTACTGTGGCCGTTCACACGGCAGCGGTATGGGTGGGATTGGATCTCGATCATTGATCTGCTGTTCACTGTGCCGTTGCTGGTATTGCTGATCATCGGGGTGGTGAGGCAGAAGGCGAGGTTTGTGCAGACGGGTTTGGTTTGGGGGGCGGCGTATATGTTGCTGGGAGTTTGGCAGCATCAGAAAGCTTTGGATGCACAGGCGCAACTGGCTCTGCAACGCGGGCATGGGATGGAGAAACGGGAGGCGATGCCGACGATGGCAAACAACACGGTGTGGCGTTCGTTGTATCTGGCGAAGGGACAACTTTATAGTGATCGTATCCGGGTGGGATGGTTTTCCGGGGCGACGGTGAAGGAGGGGACACATCTGCCGTTGGTAACGGTGAAGGAGTTGACGGAAGCAGAATCGACGCGGGATGGGAAGGCAAAGGCGTTTGAACGATTCACCTGGTTCTCTGAGGGATGGGTGGCGAGGTCGCCGGTGGATGCGACGGTGTTAGGGGATATGCGATATTCGCTGAGCACGGAGGCGTTTGACCCGATCTGGGGGATTCAATATACGGCGGCGGATGAGGCAATCGCGGTTAAGTGGGTGAACCGGTCGCGGGATCGGAAGATTGATCGGCAGAAGTTTTGGGCGGAGATTGCGGGGAAGGCGGAGGGGTATGAAAAGATTTCGGAACGGGGGAAATAGAGAAGGTGGGGAAACATCGAAAGAAGGGGAGGTTAGAGCCTCCTTACGTCGGCTGCTACGTTATAGGCTGATAGGAGGTTGGGCAGGCGGCGCCTTTCCCACTACGAGCGGTTACATGGGTGCATCTCAGTCTTGCATCTGAGGGCAAGGACCGTTTGAATCTGCGGCTTAACTTTGGAATCACTGCCGACGAAGCATCATGGCACCGAAAAAGAACGCTGAAGAAGGACAACCGGAATTGCCGATTGACGGAAAGGCCGCTGAGGCGGCGAAGTCGAATGGCGCAGCCGTTAATGGCAACAGCAATGGGGAGACGCATGTACAGGCTGAACAGGTCGAGGTGCCGGTGCATAAGCCGTTTGTGCCGTCGAACAAGGAGCTGGCGATCCACAAGCGCGTGGACCAAGGCTTCTTGGATTATGCCTCATACGTTATCCGGGATCGAGCGATTCCCAACTTGGCGGATGGTTTGAAGCCGGTGCAGCGCCGCATCATGTGGGCGTTGTATGAGAAGGATACGGGCAAATTCATCAAGGTGGCGAACATCGTGGGTCACGCGATGCAGTATCATCCGCATGGTGATGCATCCATCAGTGATGCAATCGTGGTGCTGGCGAACAAGCGCTATTTGATCGAAGGGCAGGGGAATTACGGCAACATCTACACAGGCGATGTGGCGGCGGCTTCGCGTTATATCGAGTGTCGTCTGACGGATCTCGCCAAGAACGAGATCTTCAACAATGACCTGACGGAGTTTGTGCCGAGCTATGATGGCACGAACAAGGAGCCGGTGACGTTGCCTTGCCGGTTGCCGTTGTTGCTGATGCTGGGCACGGAAGGTATCGCGGTCGGCCTGTCTTCCCGTATTCTGCCGCATAACTTCATCGAGTTGCTGAAGGCGCAGATCTGCATTTTAAAGGGTGAATCATTCAAATGCTTGCCGGATTTCCAGACGGGCGGTTTGATGGATGCGCGCGAGTATGCGGACGGCAAGGGCAGTATCAAGGTGCGCGCGAAGATCAAGGAGAAGGACGAGTCCACGGTGGTGATCAAAGAGATCGCACCGACCACGACGACGGAGTCCCTGATGGCGTCCATCGAGGACGCGGTTAAGAAGGGCAAGCTGAAGGTCAAGAGCGTGAACGATTTCACGTCTGAGGACGTAGAGATCGAGATCAAAGCGCCGCCGGGTGTGAGTGCAGAGAAGCTGATCGATGCGCTGTACGCCTTCACGCAGTGTGAGGTGTCCATTAGCAGCCGCATCATCGTCATCAAGAACAACCGCCCCGTGGAACTCACGGTCACGGAGGTCTTGAAGGAGAACACGGCGCAGCTCATGGAGCTCTACAAGCGCGAGCTAGAGCTGAAAGAGCGCAATCTCCAAGAGGACATGCATTTCCGCACATTGGAGCGCATCTTCATCGAGGAACGCATCTACAAGAAAATCGAGCAGTGCAAGACGAACGAAGCGGTCATAGCGGCAGTGTATGAGGGCTTCAAACCGTTCACCAAGGAATTGGTGCGTGAGATCCGCAATGAAGACGTCGAGCGCTTGCTGCAAGTGCGCATCCGCCGCATCTCGCTCTTCGACATCAACAAGCATCGCGAAGAGATCGAGAAGGTCAAAGCGGAGTTGAAGGATATCCAGAAGCATCTCAAGAACCTTACGAAGTATGTTATCGGACGCATTGAAGCGTTGATCGAGAAATATGGACCGATCTACCCACGCCTGACGAAATCCAGTCGCTACGACGAGGTGGAAGCGAAGGATGTGGCGTTCAAGGCGTTCAAGGTTTCCTACGATCGCGAGTCAGGTTACGTGGGCTACAAAGTCTCGGGCGATGAGTTCAAGACCGAGTGCACGAAGTTCGACAAGCTGTTGCTGGTCTTCAAGGATGGACATTACAAAGTCGTGGAGCTGCAGGAAAAATTATTCGTGGGACCGGATGTGACGTATTGCGCAATACCAGATCGCGACAAGGTATTCACGCTGGTGTATACGAATCGCGAGGCGACATACATCAAGCGCTTCACATTCGGCGGCATCATCATGAACCGCGACTACTCGTGCATCCCGGAGAAGTCTAAGATCCTGTTCTTCACAGAGGGCACGCCAGCGCAGATGTTCATCCGTTACAAGCCCGCGCCGCATCAGAAGGTGAACCAGCAGACGTGCAATCCTAACGAAGTGGAAGTGAAGGGTGTAAAGACGTTGGGCCGTCAGATGACGATCAAGGACATCGCAGCCATCAACAGCAAGCCGCCGCGGAATTGGGAAGAAGGCGAGACAACGACAGTTCTGAAGTTTTTATAAGCGAAAACATTGAAACTCCATCAGCCAAAACTGATGGAGTTTTATTTTCCAGATGCTGACTTCAAAAATCCTTTCCCGAAATTGATACTGGGCACTTCCACATAACGATAAAACAGATTCGCCAGTAAAACCACGGCAGGCCACAATAACAAGCAGGCGGCAAAAGTGACTAGCGGATGAACTGCGACACCGGTGATATAACGGGCTTTCAGCCACGGAATCATCATCAAAAATGGCTGATGCAGCAGATATATGCTGTAACTCCACAAGCCGGCCTGGCGCAGATGTACGACGGCAAAACTGGAAGAAATCGGCAGCTTGATGGAACCGCTCAAAAGGCGACTAAAGATGACAAACGTCGTTAATGCTGCGAAAAGGAAGGTTAAAGGCTCCAAAGGCTTCACTTGATAGCTGACGATCATCAAAATAAGCCAAGGCCAAAGGGGCAGCTTAGCGAGCGAGGGTTCTTGACGATTTATATAGGCATCGGCAAGCCATGCCCCCAAAGTCCAACTAAACCAATAGGCCAGCGGCATGTCAGTGAACCAACGAGGCAGGGGTTGTGACCAGGTTTGAGTGATCCCGGTGATTACGCGTATGGAGCCTTCTATCAAAGCAAGCAGGCATAGCGCTCGTGTCCACCCCAAGCGTTTTATCAATACCAACAGCACAGGATACAGCAAGTAGAGCTGGACCTCGACGGCAATGCTCCAGAACGAAGGATTGATTGCATAGAAATCTGTTTCGAAGAAATTCTGCAGTGAGAGCACATGCACAAAAAAATCCAACCAACCGGTGCCGGAATAGGAGATGCGCGAAACAGGCAGGACAAAAGCAAAGAAAAGCAAAGCCATCAAATAGGGGGGATAGATGCGCCAGAAGCGACGGATGAAAAACGGCTTAAAACCGTCTGCATGATTCTTTTGAAAACTCAGATGGATGCAAAAACCGCTGATGACGAAGAAAAGCGCCACAGCCATTTTCCCATAAGTAAATGGAAGTAAAAACAACAGAGTGTCAGAGTATCTGTAATCACGAATGATTCCATCCCAAGGCAAGTTGTCACCGAACGATGAATTCAGGCAGTGAAAAAGAAAGACGGCGAAAACGGCAACACCACGGAAGATGTCGAGAAAATCAATATGGTCTGGCGATGATTTCACAGTGCGGCGACATCGTAAACAGTGCCACCAATAGCAAACTTGGCCAAACCATAGAAATAGGTGCTGATAAAGCAAGCAAGGACAAGCCCCCCACTCACCCGGATTTATTTCACAGAGCCGGATCAGCTCAAAAATCACCAAATCGGATTAGGCCGGTAGAGTGGCGCTCCCCAAGGGGTTTCTTTAGCCTTTTCCAATCCGGGGTCTGAGGGAGGTTGGGTGGCGGCAAGATAATCGAGAATCTGATTGCGGATGGATGGCGCGATCGGCCACATGCCGTTTTGCTTCTGCATCTTCGTGATCGTTTGATCCCAGCGTTCACGGGGCAGATGGGTTGCAGCGATGACGGCGGTGGAATGGCACGGCATGCAGTTGGCAAGAATCAATTCACGTCCTTTGCCGGGTTTCAACTGTTCGATCGCACTGATGTTGGATGGAGAAAGCGGTGGTGCATCAGCGGCGTGAAGGCAGCCATAAGCCAATACGGCTAGCGCCAGGAATGATTTGAGCGCATGTCTCATACGGCTTTGATGGCGATGCGGTGCATGGCGTTATTCGCGTAGCCTTCCGGGTTCCAACCCGGCACAAGCATCGGTTGCATCTTGCCAATGTGATCGGTGGCGCGAGCCCATAATTCATAGTAGCCCTTTTTCGGCAACTTGACTTCGGCGGTCCATCGTTGCCAGGCGAATTTGTTGCGAGGCTTTTTGATCTCGCACTTGATCCAGGTGGCACCGAAATCATAGCTGACGTGCATGGCGGTGACGTCGCCGGAGCCGCTCCATGCGTGACCACGCAATGCGAGCGGCTTGTTCACTTGGGTTTCCATGCCAGAGGCGACATTTGTGATGAGTGATTTCACGGGCAATTCCTCGAGAATCGCCATGTCTTGCGGTGGCACTTCAGTGCCGGGGGCGACGGGATATTTTGGCATGCGGTAGGACATGCCGGTCATCTTCTCGCCATCGTGTTCACGGTCACGCACCCAGATGCGCTTGAGCCATTTGCCTGATGTCGAGGCAGGCCAACCAGGGCACATGAGACGTAGCGGCCAGCCGTGTAAGGCGGGCAGGGGTTCGCCATTCATATTCCAGACGAGCATGGTGTTTTCATCCAGCGCCTTGACGATAGGCACACCGCGAGAGATCGCATTCTTGTTCGGCAAGCGGCTGAGGTGCGGGTCTTCGCCATAGTAACCGATGTAAACGGCGGAGGATTTCAAACCTGCATCTTTGAGAACATCCTTCAGCAATACGCCAGTATATTCAGAACATCCGACGCCCCCGAGAGTCCATTGATTGCCGCTTGTAGGCGGATTGAATCCAGCACGACCATTGCCAGCGCATTCGAGGACAAGTGCGCGGGTGTAATTTTTGTAGTTCTTTTTGAGCTGATCGAGTGTGAGTTGGAGAGGCTTGTTCACTTCGCCATCGATGGTGAGATTCCAGCCCGTGAGGTCTTTTTTCTCAGCGCGTTCGGGAACATGGCCGTTGTTGCGAATGAAATGGTGTTCGATAGGCGTGATATCAGCATCAAGCAGAGTAGGGGGTGTCTCGGCGTTCAGGGGGCGATCACCGAGGATGCGTAAGCCGCGTTTACCAGGTATTTCTGTGATGGGAGTTGCGGTAGCTTGTTGGGCCAAGGCCTCCGGAATCAGGCCGGAGGCGAGTTTATCAGCAAACGGAATCGGCGCGCCCAAAGCGGCAGCCAAGGCGGCCAGACCGCCAGTTTTCAGGAAATGCCGCCGGTTCAAATCGGCGCTTATGGATGGCCCGGCGGTTTCTTCAAATGAGTCGCGAAACGTTTGTTGCATGATGGTCTGTATGCCTGGCGCGGTAGCACCTCAGCGATAAAGGTATAGGTAAAGACTACATCCAGAATTTTTCTATTCAACCGAGATGTGCTTACTTAGACTACCGGCCTATTTTTGAGCGGGAATTATGAGCGAAGCAAATGCAGTTGGAACTCCTGAGAACAACGAGCCAGTGCGTCCGTCGGATTTCATCCGGGACATCGTGGCGGCTGATTTGGCGTCCGGGAAGCACCAGCAAAGCATCACTCGTTTCCCGCCTGAGCCGAACGGTTACCTGCACATCGGACATGCGAAATCCATTTGTCTGAATTTCGGCATAGCGCATGAGTTTGGCGGTATCTGCAATCTGCGCATGGATGATACGAACCCGACCAAGGAAGAGGTCGAGTATGTGGAATCTATCATCGCTGATGTGAAATGGCTGATTGGTGGCTGGGCGGATGGTCAATTCGGTTTGAAGCCAAAAGGCAAGACGCCAGATACCACGACGGTAAATGGCAAATCGGATTTCCATCTGCCGGCTGTGGTCGGCAAGCCTGAGGAAGCGGGCAAATTACTGGAGCCTTTTTACGCATCAGATTACTTCGATCAGATCTACGAGTATGCGGTGCAATTGATCAAAAAGGGCAGGGCGTATGTGTGCGATCTGACTCCTAAAGAAACGGACGAGTATCGTGGAGCGCCGGATAAGCCGGGCAAGGATAGTCCGTATCGCAATCGCAGTATCCAGGAGAATCTCGATCTCTTCACGCGGATGAAGAATGGCGAGTTTCCTGATGCCACCCGGACCTTGCGTGCGAAGATCGATATGGCATCGCCGAACGTGTGGTTGCGCGATCCATTGATCTATCGCATCCGGCACGCAGCGCATCATCATACCGGTGATAAATGGTGCATCTATCCGCTGTATGATTTTGCACATTGCTTGAGCGATTACATCGAAGGCGTGACGCACTCGATCTGCACATTGGAATTCGAGGTTCATCGTCCGCTTTACGATTGGATTCTTTCGAGCCTGGAATTGCCACGTCCATTGCCGCACCAGTTCGAATTCGCGAAACTCATTCCGAGCTACATGATCGTTTCCAAGCGGAAACTCATCCAGCTCGTGAATGAGAAAATCGTCACGGGTTGGAGCGATCCGCGGATGCCGACAATCTCCGGTTTGCGACGTCGCGGAATTCCAGCAAGCGCCATCCGGCAGTTTGCTTACAACATCGGCGTGACGAAGTATCGCAGCGTGACGGACATCGCGGTGTTCGAGCATGCGATCCGTGATGACTTGAACAAGCGTTCGTGGCGACGGCTGGGCGTGTTGCGACCGATCAAGGTCGTGCTGACGAATATCGGTGAAAATGAAGTCATCGAGTTCGATGCGACAAACAATGCCGAAGATCCGAATGCCGGCACGCGCAAGATCAAGTTCACGCGTGAGGTGTTCATCGATCAGGAGGACTTCATGGAAGTTCCACCACCCAAGTATTTCCGTCTGAAGCCCGGTGGCGAGGTGCGGCTAAAATACGCGTGCATCATCAAGTGTGACGAGGTCATCAAGGATGCCGCGGGAAATGTCACCGAGCTGCGTTGCACGGCAGATCTGGAAACCCGGTCTGGCGGCTCCAATGCAGCCAAGAAGGTCAAAGGTACGATCCATTGGGTCAGCGCCAACAACGCCGTGGATGCCGAGGTGCGTCTGTATGAGCGGTTGTTCACGGAGGCTGAGCCGGAAAAGGACGGCCGGGATTTCAAGACGGTCCTGAACCCGAACTCGCTGGAAGTCGTGAGCGCCAAGCTGGAAGCATCGCTGGCAGACGCCAAGGCGGAGAGCCGGTATCAGTTCGAACGAGTCGGCTACTTTGCTTTGGATAACGACAGTCAGCCGGGCAAGTTGGTATTCAATCGAATCATCACGCTTAAGGATGCTTGGGCCAAGGAAGCCAAGAAGGCTTAAGGAAAGCCTTAACCACCACAGCTGGAACCCCATGAATCAGACGGGGAGGCTTAGTCGTTTTCGCCTATAGCTTTATTAAACATAACAAACAGGCTGCTTTTCGTTAAAATAGGTAGGATTCAAGTCGGGCCGAGAAATGGGCCTGATGTCAGTTGCCGCTGAAACGACCCCTCAAAAAAAACTACGTGGACCGAAAAAGCGTCGGTTCATGTCGTTTGTAGTGCCTGCGAAAGGGGAGCAGGCAGAAAAAACCGTCCGTCTGACTGTCAGCTCTTCCTGCTTGACTTTCAGGGAGCATTATTCGCGCAAGCCTCTCAAATTGTCGCTCGTTGCTGCATGGCAGCACGCGGACAACATGGCTAACGCGCCGCTCTTCACTGCGCCTGAATCTCCAACGTTGTTCACGAAAGCTGGAGGTGCATCGTGAATATCCCGCTTCCTCCTCCCGGCATGGTGATTCTGAATTTCAACGGCAGCTTCGCCGATGTGCGAGCGGCCATTGATCTGTCAGGACTCAAATTTTACGAACCCGCTGGCGTAATGGAAGGCTCCGTAAACCATGCGCTTGTCTCCGCTAATATCCAGCGCGTTGAATGTGTCCAGAGTCAACTTCATGTGCTCGTCACTGCTGCGGGTTCGCGCTTCCTGAAAGAAACGATCAACGGCAAGCAGGCCGTCCGTGGCGAACTGGTATTCATGGGCATAGACGCCCAAAAGAAAGAAAAACTGGCGTCCAAGCTCTGTGACGTTTGTGTTTTTCTCGATAAATCCAGCCTTCCGCAAAACGGGAGTAAGGTCGCGGTAGATGGCTTCAATATCAGTGAAGTGACTCATGGCGGGGACACTATCAACGCGGGCTCTGTCGTCAATGGAGGTGCATCGTGATCGCTGTTGATGACATTGGAAGGGCGCAAGATGATGAGCTTGTTGTAGAGGTTCAAAATCTGGCGGACATGCTGGCTCGTATTGCTGCGCGTGGTGAGTCTGTTAAGGCTATTGCGTGGAAGCTGGCTCTAGTGGCCGCTGAGATTGAAAGGAGGGCTCTATGACCTATCGCATGCAAATGCGGATGTGGGCATTGATGTGGCGCGGGACGCGTCGCACCTCGCCGCATGAGGCTTCGGTGTATCTCATGGAAGCCATCACGTTCCGAAACATCGACAGGAACTTCGTGGGAACGGGGGTGCTGTCGTGAACGTTCTATCACTCGTCGTTCTCTACGTGGCCGTCACTTCGGCCATTTCATCTCTCGCTGTGCTTGCAATCTTCCGCTGTGCGGTATCGAAAATGCACACGTGGGAGGATCTGCGGGGCGTCGCTTACATCATCGCCTTCATGTCGCCGCTCTACGGCTGGTTCCTGTGGGCCGTGCTGCTCTTTGTGGCGGCTTTGGGCTTCCATGACGTGTGGAGGCGGCGGAAAGCGGAGGCGGCTCGTTTCGTCCCTGAGCAAGACTGTTGGCAGGACATATCAACGGCTCCGGTTTCCCGCATTATTTTGGTGCAAGACGCTGGGTGGGATGTCTGGGTGGTCTATCAAACTGCTCCCGGAATATGGATGGTTTGCCGTCCTGACGCGGTGAACTACGCGGCTCGCCCTGGAGATGTTGCGGACTTCAAACTCTGGTGCCCGATGCCGAGGCTTCGCTCGATATGAATAACGAGAGCGAATTAATTGCGGCCATCATCGGCGGTGCGGTTTACCTCGCCGTCGTGGTGGTCGCAATTACGTGGGACGAAAGGGGGCGGCGGAAATGAAAGCCCTTGGCCGCAATGCTCAATTCCGCATGCTCGCGTGGTTCTATAACCACCCTGAGCAGATTTTCCGCCCGCCTTACTTTGGGGCGATTGCTGAAAAGAAAATCGGCATCACTGACCCTCGCGCCGTCTGGCTCATGGATGTGCTTTGGCTTTTTTCAAAGCAGCTCCATTTGCTGCCTGAAATCGCGGTTCGTAACGGACATGGGGATTGGATTGAAGGCTTCCTCGCGCACGCCCGTATGCCCGATTACCCGCAACCCCCTCAAATCTGATGGAATACGAAATCCATCCTAAACCCGGCTCCCCCGATCAACTTCCCACGTGGATGATGAACGCGAGGAGTTGGGTCAATTTGCGGCCTACGTTTGACGAGATGGTGGCGGAGGCTGCTTCGGAGCTGAATCACTGCATCACGCTTTATCCGCTGCTGGTGAGGCAGGGGGAGATGACGGAGCAGCAGTCGCAGCACAAGCTCGCGTGCAAAGCCGCTACGCTCGAATACCTCCGCACGTTGGCTGAATTAAATGCGCCGGATTATGCCGAGGTGAAGGCGTATCGAATTAATCGCGCTCGCAAACGCCCGCAGGGCTGGTGCGGGCATGGGCTCAAAAAGGCGGAGTGCCCGGAGTGTTCAAAGGTGGTGGAACCATGACAAAAGAACTGCCGCTAAAGCGTGCGAATAAATCGGAACCATTCTTCCGCATGGAGCTGGTTCCGGCTGCTAAAAAAGCCATCTGGCGGGCGAACACGGGGCACAAGATTCGGGATGATGATTTAATTGATACGCAGGCGGCGCGTGAGAAATTGAAGCGGCAGACAGAAACTATCGTGGACCGGCTGGCGATGGTCTGGCACGAAACCAAGGGGCGATGGGGCGCGAAATTGCGGATTCACAGTGATCTAACAATGGTCTGCTCAGTGGAGAATGTTTCCCGGCCTCTGCCGGGTTTCGCGCATCAGGTATTTTTGCCCATCATGGCCCATGACTCACGGGCCGCATTAATTAAAGAGTTCCAGCTTTGGATGGAACGGCACCAATATACGCGCTACTACGTCGTAACAACGGGCGAGCGGTGCGGCATCGGTGAATTAAAAGACCGCTTCCAGTGGTTGCATGAGCAGATTTCCGAATTCCGTCGCTGGCTGCGGACGATGCCGGAATATCACGGTATCGAAGTCGTTTTGCGCTGTGATGAGTTCACTATCCGGCGCGAAAGCAACGGCATCTTGAGCTTCCATCCGCACACGAACCTTGCAATTCACTTCCCCCGATTAATCGGCGGGCGCAATCTGGACAAGGAAGAGCGGAGCGCGGCCTTCCTGCAATTCAAGGCCCGCGTGGATGCGTTCTTTGGCACGCACGTCAAGGACAACGGATTAATTCGGAACCAGCGCGAATTAATCAAATACATCTGCAAATACGAAAAGGACGCGTCTGGCGATGGCACCATAGGGCTTTTGGACGTTACACCCTATGAACTGGCGGAAATCTACTCCGTGCGCCGTGGGCTCAAGCCTGTGCAAACGCTAGGTGATTTCAAAAAGTTCCGTGGTGGGCTTCGCCGGGACCGCAAAAAGGTCGTCTCCAAGTGGTTTGAAAAACTTGGGCAATTCAAACTCACGACATACGACCAAGGCCCGGTGAAGAAAAAGGAAGTCGTTGAGGATCTGTTGCCGAACCGGCGCGAGATAGCTCATAAAAACCAACTGGTGGCGATTACAGACCCTTCGCCGTGGCATGATGTGGTGGCACGGCCTGCGGTCATCATCCGCAATTTTGACGGGAATTACCAAGGATTGCGCGACTCTCTGAAATTAGGCGTTTTACGCGACTTTGTAAAAACGATTTGCGAACAACGCGCAATTTCGCGTGCGACTAAGGACGGCTCTTCGGCTTCGTCATATTGGGTCCACACTTTCACGGAAACTCCGGAAGGTTTTTTTGACCCAGACCCATCCGGTTGTGCATGGGATGACATGCCACCACCAGAAATGGTGGAAGAGTGGGCAGATAACCACCTGATGAACGGAAAAATATGAGCGAACTGTTAAAACCCGACTGGGATTCGTGGAAGATTCATACCCGCAAAGAGCGGAAGGAAGTCATCTGCGAAGCATTGAAGCTTTTGGGCAACAATCCGAATAACTGGATTAATAGCCTGATTAATCGTGCTGCGCCTGCGCTGTGCCGTGCTGCGGACCGGCGTAAGGCAGAATTACGCAAGCTTGTCAATAGGGGCAAAACGAACCGAAAGACAGGCGCGAAAAAATAGTTCACGGTGGCGAGCATGACGGATGGAACTGAACAGGCGGGCGCGAAGCCCAAGAGTGTAGAGGCGGCGGAACGGGGCAAGGCTCCCGCGAAGCAAGCGGCCAAGAAAGCCGCTGGCAAGCCCGCTAAAACGCAGACAACGGCACCGGCTGCGGTGTCACCAGCCAAGGCAACGAATGAACCAGCCAAGGAAGGTTTTTTTGCCCGGTTTACGAAAAGCTTGGCTGAGGAGTGGGGCCTTTGATCTATGGACGGCTCTGAACTTGAAATTCCGCCTGTGGTGGATGCTTCACCGGGGCAACCTGCGGAACCGGGTGCTGTCGAATCTGGTGGCAGTCGTGCCGGACGGAAAAGCCGGGAAGAGGAAGTCGCTGCATGGCTCAAAGCAAACGGCCTTGAAACAGTTCCCGCAGGTGGCGACGGGCCTGCGGGAGATGAAGTGGCGGATGGTGGCGACTTTGATGAGGCTGGCACTCGGATGGGGCTTGAAATGGTGGTGGACTCGGTTGACTCATGCGCGGTCGCTTACGTTGGCAGCAAGGCGGAACGCATCACGGGAAACGCCGAAGCCGGGGCCAAGTTCGGGCAACAAGTAGCGGTGAAGGAAAAGACACGCAACGTGATCGTGAACAGCGGTGTGGAGCTGTGCCGTAAGCATCAGGTGAACATCGGGCCGGAATGTCCGTTGATCGCGGGCGTGACACAGTGGGCCTATCAGGTGCGGACGGCGATTAAAGAGCTGGATGCCATCGCCCGGTGGCAGGAAGAGCAACGGGCGAAAAAGGCGCAATGAATTAATGCCTGTGCGTGTCGAATTAATAGGGAGCGGCAACTCCACGGGGCAAGGTCTAGTGACACGCACGGGCAGGATATGAGAGTAAAGCCTGAAAGCCTTGGAAGGCGAGTAAGGCGAACTGCGGGCGAGTGTAAAGGTTGCACGGTTGGCTCATAACCAACAAGACACGGTTCAATTCCGTGGCCCGCTACCAATCTTAAGTGGTGAACGGTTCTCCCGAATGGGGCTGCATTAATCAAACAGCAGGCACACGAACCAAGTAACCACCATTTTCTTATGTATAAATCCCGAAAGACAGCACGGCGGCAGTCCTTTGAATACTGGTGCTTCATCAGTGGCCGTTGGTGTCAGTGGGATTGGTTCAAATTCCGCATGCCGATATGAACGACGACGAATGGAAGCTGACTGGGATTCTTGTCGCCATGTGCGCTTTGTGTGTGGCTGTGGGTTACTACTACGGCGCGAAGGATTCAAAACGCGAACTGCTCAATCCTGAGAAAGTTTCCTGCTGTTGTGCAATACGACCATGACCCATTCCGTGTTTTGATCGTGGGCCAGTCTGGTTCCGGCAAAACAACCTTCGCCATCAACATGCTGCACGGCCTCAAGGCGTCGTGCATCTTCATTCCTGATACAGAGACGGAATTTCAGCACAAGCTGCGTAAGCCTGCTGGCCGGACGGCGGCGGAATTAATCGCTTTAATCAAAACGGGCTGGTGTCTTTTTGACCATAGCCAGATGTTTCCCGGTGAACCGCGTAAAGGGGTTGCGTGGTTCTCAAAATTCGCGTTCTACGCTTCGCACAAGATTCCCGGCCGCAAAGTCTATTTCAATGATGAGCTGCAAAAGGACGCGGGGCATGGCGAGCTTGGGGAGGGGTTCAAGCTAATTCTTGATACGGGCCGTCGCTACGGTTTGGACTTTGGTGGCATCTCTCAAGCTCCCAACCGGATTAATATGGTCGTGCGGGATCAATTAACTGAGGTGGTGGCGTTCAAGACCGTGGGCAAGCGTGCGCTGGAGTATCTGGAGGAAATGGACATGCCTTCCGATGACATAAAACGTCTCCCCCGAGGAAGCTACATTGCCCGCAATCTTTTGACCTCTGGCGAGTCCCGTGGCCGCGTATTCTGACCGCCCCATTTTGCCCCAAACGTTCCTATTCTGCCCCTAAAGACAATTCTGCGCGGATGCCGCATGAGTGGTGGCGTGAAAGGTAACGACTAACAAACGACTGGCGGCAAATATGATGGGCATCCTGAAAAGTAAGGCACTGTGGTTGACGATTGGCGGAACGCTTCTGACGCTCTTCCTCCTCAACCGGGCTCCGGCGAAAGTCCGGAATTTCATCAACAATACGGCACCTGCTGCCTAAGCGGGAGAGAGGGGGAATTAATGAGTCTTTTTCGTCCGATTAAAGAAACTCTCCTGCCGACAGCACAAAACAACGTGCTGGGCGGCTCCTGCGAGTTTGAGCTGACACGTGAGTATCCGATTGACCAGATGTATTTGGTCGTCAACGTCACCTGCTCTGGCGCGGCGGCAACGCCCTCGGCTGATGGTCTGTTTGGGTTGGTGAAGAAAATCCAGCTCACGGGGCAGGACAACGGCGTGAACCGCATGATTGTGGACGCGTCCGGGGCCACGCTGGTGGAACTGGGGTATCACACGAACGATGGCCGTTTGGACCGTAACACGCGTGGCCGTATCAACTCGGCTTCGGTGGCGGCAACGTCCTACGAGTTGATTGTTCCCATCAACTGCTGCCATCCGCAGTTCCCTGATCCGGTGGGCTCCATGCTGCTGCTGCCGGTGGACCGTTACAGCTCCAATCCCAAGCTCTCCATCACGTGGGGTGCGCAAGCGGATGTGGACGTGAATGGTGCGCCGACGTTCGCCATCTCAGCACTCACTGCGCGTCTGCGCGTCGTGCGCCGAATCGTGGACCGCCTCAACTGGCCAATCCTCAACTGGGAAATTTTCGAGCAGACGGTCAACGACGCGACAGGCGGCGGCGACAATCTGATGACGGACATTCCGTTGGGCGGCAACTATACCGGCATCCTCATGCGCTGCCAGACCTCCACGTCTGCGCGTGGCGACTACAGCGCGGGCGATTGGGATGTGCGGCTCAATACGCAAGTGCTAGACAAGTTCACGCTGCTGGACAAGCAACGCGAGAACGATTACAGCGCGGAAATCGGCACGGGCACGACGGACAGCATGAACGGAAGTTACTATCTGGACTTCGTGAATGACCGCCTCGGCGGCACGAACGATACCCGGAGCTGCTTTGGTTCGCTGCTGAATGCGAACTTCCTCGTCAACAGCGGTCTGGCCCTGCGCATCCGGCGCAACGTCAACGCGGCTGCGGGTCGCAAGACTACGTTCGCGTTCCATCGTATCCACGGCATTTTGGACGCTTTGAAATACAAGTAAGCGGCGACGGTGGTGGCAAAACTGGGGCCGCTGGTTCGTGATTAACCAGCGGCCTCTTTTCTACTTATGGAAGCGAATGATTTTTTCGGGAAGCTCTTCGAGAAGGGCTTGGGCGTCGGGGAGATGATGCTGGAGCGCGAGCTGTTTGGTGAACCTGCCAACGAGCGGGAAATGTTGGAAGAGCGCGAGCGGTGGAACCGAATCAACGGCTCTGGTTCCGTCAATTACGAGGCGTCACGCAATGCGCCTGCCGGGTGGTTTGAGACGTGGTTCGGCATCTCGAATGACGGGCGCAACGCGGCGTCGGTGGCGAATCCGAACCGGGGAATGTTCATGCTGGTGGGCGTCATTCTCTTCGTGGTTCTGCTGTTTGTTTTCTTCCGTAAGCGTGCGTAATGGCGGTGGAGATTCCAGAACGGGTGGCGGAGGAAATCGGGTGGCGTAACAGGCCCTTTGCGCGAGTAGAGGGCCTGTATCTCCCGCAGACCTCGTTGAACATCGCTCCGCAAGGGCAGGGTGGGGGCGGTCTGCCGGTCTGGGTGGTCGTGGTGGCGGTTGTGTTCCTTGTTTACTACTTCAAGCGATGAATGCGCGGGATCAATATATGACGGTGGGGCAACCGGTGCCCGTCCGTCCTGATGGTGACACGAAGGTTGCTCAGAACCAGCCGGGGGCGCGTCTGCGTAACGTTTCCCGCACGGGCGGGCCGGTGAAGGTGCTTTTGCCTGCGGGCGATACCAAGCTTGCGCTAGGTGATAATCCGCAACGGCGTCGGGCCATCTTCTGGAATAGCACACCTGGCATTGTCTATCTCGCGTTTGGGAGCCGTGCCACGACGACGGAATACAGCGTCGAAGTGGCGAGCGGGCAGGGCTACGAATTTTACTGCGATGATTTCAGCGGTGAAGTTTATGCGGTGGCCGTGAGTTCGGGGACGTTGCGCGTTACGGAATTCGTCTGATATGCCCTTCATCGGAAATACTGGCGGCGGGGGTAGTGGATTGGACCTAGTGAAGCGTTACGTGCTGTTCGCGGTGGCGGCGGGCACGCCGTCAATCGTGAAGGCTTCCGGGGTGAACAGCATCACGGACCACGGGGCGGGGGACTACACGATTAACTTTGATGCGGTGACTGATGCCAACTATGGCGTGGTGATGAATGGCCGGGCTTTGGCTGGCGCGATGAATGCCGGTTGGGTTGGGATGGAAAATCACGACTTCATCACGCGCACTACGACGGCGGTGCGGATCTATACGCTCGCTAGCAATGTCATCACGCCGACAGATTGGCCGTTGGGGTCAGTCGCCATTATCAATACATGAAGCGCATAGTTTACACTGATGAGCGAGGGGCTTTGTGCATCGTCATTCCGGCTGATGTGCCGCGAGTTGGTGAGACTGAGGCGGCGTGGCTTGGCCGTCATAAGTCGGTGGTGCCTGACGGCCTGAGCTGGTTCGTGGTGGACGAAAAAGATTTTCCGCCGACACGCGAGCTGCGGAACGCGTGGAAGCTGACGGCGATGGACAAGGTTGTTGTGGACCTTGCACGGGCAAAAGTGGTGGTGGCGGAACGGCTGACGGAAAAGGGCAAGTCGTTGCCGGTGGAAAAACAGGCGGCGATTACTGCGGCAAAAAACGTGGCGGAATTGTTGTTGGTGAAATGATTGAAGCTCCTCCAGTTCGGTTGGTGAGCATGTCGGATTTTTCCGGCGACAGGCAGGCGCGTTTTGAGCTGTTCGTGGCGGGCGGTGCTACGCCTCCGCCTATCGTGTTTGATTTCAGTGTGCCGGTGGACATGTATCGGCGTTACGTCTGGCTGGCTGCGGGCGTGTCCAAGCCTTACGGTGGCGGTTTGGTGAGCTGCCGGGGCGTCCTGCGGTTCATGCTGAATAACCGGGATATGTTGGTGCTGCCGTTTGAAGTCACGCTTGGCGGTGTCGGTGGCAACCGGACGGCGATTTCCTACGGTGATCCTGATTACCCGGTAGCGGGGCCGCAACCTTACATCAAACTGACGAATACCACGTCGAACAATTATCTCTACGTGCCGTGTTATCAGTTCAATGTGAAGTGCCAGCGCATTCGCATGGATATTGACCAAGGGAACTACGTGAACAGCGGGCAAAGCATCTTCCTTGGGGCGCAAGTGGTGAGCCAGTACGAAAGCATCTAGTTATGGCAGAATTTGGCGGATTTTTTTCAACGGATAGCGAGTCCACACAGTATTCGTCTCAAACGACGAACACGACGACGAACAACATTGCGGATAGCTACAATACGAACATCACCGAAACTCACCAGATTGAGAACGCGGGAAACACGGTGGTGTCGTTGGGAGGGTCTGGTGGTGGCGGTGCGCTGGATTTGGGCAACCTCACGGCATCGTTGAACGGCGACCCGGAGGCGATAAAGAAGATGGCCATTCAGGGCGTGATTGCGGTGATTCTAATTTTTGCGCTCTTGTGGGCGTTCAAGCGGAAAGGCTGAAAGATGATTCCTTTGATGGGAGCGATGGGCGGCGGCGGAACTTCGTTGCAAGGCGGACAGGCGAAGTCCGGCAATGAGAACGAGCAGACGACGAAGCAAGAAATTGCTGGCCGTATGGAGTCTGGCGCGGGCAACCGTGGGCCGGTCATCACGATTGGTGATGGCAACAAAGTGGATGCGTCGTCCAGCAATATTCCTGTGCTGGTGGGTGCGCTGGCAATCGGTGGCGTGGTGATCTTCTTCTTGCTGCGTAAATTATGAGCGAAACGACTGGTGCAATCGGTTCGGTGCTGCTGCCTACGGGCCGCGTGATTCCGTTGGATGCTGTCTCCTTCGATTCGGAGACGCACCGTTTTTGGTATGGCGTCGCGGAAGTGACTGATTTCCTCACGCGTGCGCAAAAGCAGGTTTTTCCCGGCTTCAACGTCCTCCAAGAGAATGACCGCTTGGCAGACCAAAAGCGCATTGATGCGGGCTTGCCGCCTGTGGTGGTGGGCTCTACTTCCGTTACGGAAATGTTCGTCAAGGGCGTGACTGATGACGTGGCGGGCGCGGCGACTGCGGCGCGAAATTTCGTCACGGGTGAAGATGACCCGGAAAGCATGAGTTCACTTAAAAAGTGGAGCATCGCGGCGGCGTTCCTTCTCGGCCTGTTCCTTGTGGTGCAACTGGTGAAATCGTTAAAAGCATGATTCTGGCTGACATAGTTTTGCCTGCTGAGGTGGTGGGCATATTGGCAACGGGCGTGGCCGCGTGGGCGGTTTACGTCACCAAACAAATCATCTCGATACGCATGGAGCTGCATGCGTTGAAACTGACCCTGACGCCGAAACAGCAAGCGGCGGCAAATGTTGTTCCGTTCCCGACTGTATGAAGAAGATTCTCTCGCTCGTATTGGTGGCCTTCGTGGCCGTGATGGTGTCCGGTTGTGCTGGTGGTCTGCCGTGGAAGCCGATGGCTTACACGACGAATTCCGTGCCGCAAGTTGTGATGGTGCCGGGATCAACGAACGTCGTGGACGTGCCTGAGCTGGTGGACGCGGCTGGCAATGTCACGCGAGCTGCGGGGCGTGTCGAAGTGGTTTCGCCGGCGAAGCTCGTAACCAACTGGGTGGAGCAAGTGACGGTGGACGTAAACCCGGTTTGGGATAAGGGCATTGCTGGTGCGCGTTCGCTCAATACGAAGCTGAATCCCACGCCTACGGCTCCGTTTGTGGAATGGGGGCTGGCGGCGTTGTCGGCGGGCCTCGGCTGGTGGGCGCGAGTGGCCACTAAGCGTGCGAATGGAAACCGGGACATGTTGAACACGGTGATTGCGGGCGTGGAAGAGGCGAACAATCCGCAGGTGAAAGAAGCCATCGCGACCATCTCCCGGCTGCGGAAGAATCGGGCTGCGCTGCAAACTGTGGTGGAAGAGCAAACGGCATGAAAAATTTAATCATCATCGGTCTGGCCATCGCGGCCTATCTCCTTTGGAAACGCACCGGGCGCGAACCGGGGCAGACTACGCCCGCGTATCGGGCAAAGAGTGACGTGAACGTTGATACGGGCCTTGTGGTGCCTCCCGTGGCCACTGGGGACCGTTTACCGGGATCTGTGGCGTTCGGCCTGTCGCCGGAACAAATGCCGCGTATCAACGATATGGACTTTGCGCGGGGCTGTTGGGACTCCTACGGGCTGATTAACCAGCCGATGGCGGTGAATCCGAACCTGAACTGATACCATGAAAAATGCACTGATTACTTTGGGCCTCGCCGTGGTGGGTTTCTTGGCACTTAAGAAATTCCTCGCGAACAAGGATAATGCGGACCCGGTGAAATCGAACCAGTTGCTCTACCGGGATTTGTCCGTGTTGGGCATGACGGCAAGCAACGTGGCGCGGGCCAATGACGTGCCGCTCGCACAACGCGGCGCGGGCGAGTGGGAAGGTGTGAATCCTGAATCGTGGTGGCCGACGTTCGCGGACAAGCCGCGTAAGGGCGCGGTGTTCCTGCCGAAAGGTCCGGGGGATTATCCGTATGACCAAATTCTCCCGGCTGTGCCGGTGGACCGGCTGAGTGATTACGGCATCACGGCATGAGCGGGGGCGCGAACAAAGGGCAGGGCAGGGGGCTAACTGGTTGGGTTGGTCCCCTGCTCATCTTGGGGTTTATCACCGGTTTTTGGCTTTTTGCGCTTGACCGGTTTTTCTGGCAAGGGCTTGCCGTCGGCTCCGTCGAAGTGGTGTTTTTTGTAGCTGCCTTGGGCCTCTATGCCCTTGGGCATTGTCTCAGGTGGTGTCCAATCCCATTTCTTCCGCTCGCCTATGATGTGAAGTCGTTGTTCCTCTTCGGCTGTGGGCACAACCGGGATGTATTTCCCGTCCTTGGTGCGTCGGACCCGCAAAAGCTGCTCTATGGTCACGCCAAGCGTCTCGGCAAGGGCGGGGATGATGTCCCTGCCTCCAAGGTTGCCTTTGCGTTCCCAAATTGAAAAAGCGGATGTTGAAATCTCTTCACCGAGGCGCGCTGATAGTTTTGCCTGCGCTTCTTCCTGCGACAGTCCGGCCTGTTTACGTAAATAATGGAGCCATGCGCCGAGGGGGTCTCGGCGCGGGTTTTTCGGTCTGCGACCCATCTTAAAAGAATAGTGGTATAAGCCGCCCATATATTCACTATTGTGACTAATGCCACAAAAGTGTTGCAACAATTTTGTGGCTTTAGTAGAAATTCTGGCGTGCAAAACGAAAGCAGCCAAAACAACAAAACTGGTCCGATTTGAGTCATTTTTAGCCTATTTGCAAATTAAATATAACAAACATTGTGCGAAATATTTAGCTGCGTGGCTTAGCATATGGATTTCACGTAAATGCTTGGTTTACTTGGTCTTCCAGCCGAACCGGCTGGTTAATGGCCAATAGACGAAATATGAGCGGCCGATGACGTTTTCTTGTGGTAAATCGCCCCAGTCTCGGGAATCCAGACTGTTCAGCGTGTTGTCACCCATGGCCATGTAATGTTTTGGGCGGATGGGAAATGTGACGGTTTCGTCCTGAAATATCGAAGCCAACGAGCGCGGGTATCCTTGCGGGGTCGGATACTTCTTGGCGGTCACGTAGTTCACGTGGCCTTGATATTGGTTGTTATCCAGTTCGACCTTGTAAGGGCTGAAACTGTAGACGTTCTCAAATCCCCGGTCTGAGGCGGTCAACTGCCTGCCGTCTACGACCAGATGCTGGTTCGCTCCGATTTGAATCTTTTCATTGGGCATCCCCGTCAGTCTCTTGATGTAAAACAGATCCTGCTGGAGGCCTTGGATGCCTTTGGTGGCGAACACGAAGATGTCGCCGCGTTGCGGTCGGCAGAAATTATAGGTCAGGCGGTCCACGAAAAGATGGTCGCCGCTTTTGATTTTAGCCAAAGCAATCGTGTCGCCTTTCTTATACTGGCGTCCGAATTCGAAGCGCAAACGGTTCGGAAGATCATCTGGAGGCATGAAAAAGGTCGCTGAACCCAAGCCATACTCCAAGCGTTTAACGAGCGGGAAAATCTTTTTCAGCGAGACATCACCGGTGAAGGCTCCGTCCACCTCAGCCTTGATCTCATAATAACTGGCCCCTTCAAAAACCTTTTCCTTCCAGCGCTGGAAAAAGCCGGGAACGACAGGGTTTGGATTCTCCGCAGTGACCAAGTTCTCGTGTGTGATGCCATACAAGGTCGGCTGCATGGAGCCGGTAGGAATCTTGAACGGCTGCAGGACGAATGTCCGGATGGCCACGGCTACGGCGATGGCGACGAGGAAGACCTCGACGTTTTCGCGCATGGAAGCGTCTGAATACGGCTTGAGGTTGCTATTGGCCACATCCTCGAGATCCTTCATTTTTTGAAGGAGCACTTCGGAGCTGGCGGCGGAATCCACCGCCAACTTCAACTCTGAATTGGCTTTCGTGATGTTGCCGATGGCCTCGGAAGAGAGCAGGTCGCACTGAGCCCGCAAGAGTTTGCGGACATGCTTGTGCATGTCCACAGCGTGGCGGACCGTTTTGGAAGTGAACCAGCGTAGCAGCAACATTCCCCTGCCCTTTTCTCTTTAAGACTTGAGCACTTCGATGAACGCCTCTTGCGGGATGTTCACGTTGCCGATGGACTTCATGCGCTTCTTACCTTCCTTCTGCTTCTCGAGCAGCTTGCGCTTACGGCTGATATCACCGCCGTAGCACTTCGCGGTCACGTCTTTGCGGAAGGCGCTGATGGCTTCGGAGGCAACGATCTTGCCGCCGATGGCCGCCTGAATCTTGATCTGGAACTGCTGGCGCGGGATGACTTCCTTCAATTTCTCCGCCAATGTGCGACCACGCCCTTCGGCTTTGGAACGATGCACGATGCATGAGAACGCATCCATTGGCTCGCTGTTCACGAGCATGTCCAGCTTCACCATGTCGCTCTCCATGTATTCATCCGGCTCGTAATCCATGGAGCCGAAACCGCGGGTGATGCTCTTGATGCGGTCGTGGAAGTCGATGAGGATCTCGTTCAACGGGATGAGGCTGGTCATCATCACGCGCTTGGAATCCAACGTTTCCGTGTGATCCACACCGCCGCGTTTTTCAGAGATGAGCGCCATCATGTCACCGATGTTTTCGTTCGGGCAGATGACGAACGCTTTCACCATCGGTTCTTCGATCTTCGCGATGTAGGTCACGTCCGGCATGAAGGATGGATTGTCGACTTCCTTCATCGTGCCGTCGGTCATGTAAACTTTGTAAACCACGCTGGGATACGTAGCGATGATGTCCATGTCGTATTCACGACGCAGACGTTCCTGCACGATTTCCAAATGGAGCAAGCCGAGGAAGCCGCAACGGAAACCGAAGCCGAGAGCCACAGAGGTTTCGGTGGCATACACGAACGCGGAGTCGTTCAGTTTCAATTTTGCCATCGAAGTTTTCAGCGCTTCGTAATCCGCCGTATTGATCGGATAGATGCCGCTGAACACCATCGGATGAATCTCTTTGAAACCGGGCAGTTCACCGGATGGATTGCGGGCGTCCGTGATGGTATCGCCCATCTTCACATCAGCCGCGCTCTTGATATTCGCGGTCATGTAACCGGTTTCGCCAGCTTCCAATTTCTCGCGGATGTAAGGCTTCGGATTGAAGCTGCCGACTTCCTTCACTTCGAAGTTTTGGCCGGAGTGCAGGAGCTTCACCATCATGCCGGGCTTCAACTCACCATTGAAGACGCGCACATGAGTCACAACGCCTTTGTAGGTATCGTAGTACGAATCGAACGCGAGCGCTTGCAGGCTTTTCTCGCCAGTCGGTTTCGGTGGCGGAACGCGTTCAACGATCGCTTCCAAAATATCGATGATACCGATGCCTTGCTTGGCACTGCATGGGATGGCCCATTCACTCGGCACGGCAAGCACGTCTTCCAACTGCTGCAATGCTTGTGGCACGTTCGCATGGCCGAGGTCGATCTTGTTGATGACGGGAATGATCGTGAGATTCTGTTTCGCAGCGAGGTGGTAATTG
Source organism: Verrucomicrobiia bacterium (assembly GCA_036405135.1). Taxonomy (NCBI): domain Bacteria; kingdom Pseudomonadati; phylum Verrucomicrobiota; class Verrucomicrobiia; species Verrucomicrobiia bacterium. The sequence continues at coordinate 37,229 of DASWYF010000034.1, forward strand.
GCCACCGTCTGCGCTTCGACGCCTTGGGCGGCATCGATCACGAGCAAGGCACCTTCACACGCGCTCAAGCTGCGGGAGACTTCATAGGCGAAATCAACATGGCCTGGAGTGTCGATGAGGTTGAGCTCATACGTCTCACCATTCTTGGCCTTGTAAAGCATCGTGACCGGATGCGCCTTGATGGTGATACCGCGTTCCTTTTCCAAATCCATCGCGTCGAGCATCTGGTCCGACATGTCGCGTGTGGCGACGGTGCCAGTGCTATGCAGCAAGCGGTCCGACAAGGTAGTCTTGCCGTGGTCGATGTGAGCAATGATGCTAAAATTACGTATGTGCGCTGAATCCATGCTGTTACAACTATGCTTCGACAGTTCAAACGGCGAAGGGCAATATAGCATTCTCCGCCTGTAAAAGACAGTCGCGAGAAGATACTAGCAGGGAACGGCTTGGGAAGGGAAAACTTTTGCCTAGAGTTTCAAGTTTATGCCTGTTTCACGTACGCTTATGTTCACATCTGAGATGCAGGTCATTGTCCGGGGCTGGCTGGCGAGGAGGCTGTTTTAGTAGCGTTGGTGGGACGGCTGAGCCAGGACTCCAAAAATTGCTGGACATCGTCGTGCTTGCTCATGCGAAAAGGAGGCCGTACGCGGCGGACCAAGTCTATAGGGGTGGCTCCGCTTGAAGTTCTAAGGCTAAAATCAGCCCCCGATTTATCAAGTGCTTCCAAGGTTTCCTTGTGGCCGTTTTGGGCGGCGAAGTGGCCCGGGGTGAATTTGTCCTTATTGAGCGAATTGACGTCGAGCTTCAATTCAAGGAGTTGTCTTACAATATCCGGGCTGCCACCGCCTGCAGCGAGATGAAGGTAGTTGTTTCCGAAATTATCCACAAACTTGTAGTCCGCCCCGGCTTTTATCAATGCTGCCATCGCCTCGGCGCTCGAACCCATGATGCTCATATGTAACGGACGACGACGGAAAGCATCATGGGCATCATACTCGCCTTTGTGATCGAGCAGCAGCCGGACGATTTCGTCGTGCCGACGTTGAGCCGCCAGATGAATCGGTGTGACGCCCTGGCTGTCCCGGCCATTGACCTCCGCCCCAGCAGCCACCAGTGCCTTGGCGATCGCGAGATTGCCATTGATCATAGTCCGATGCAGCGGAGTCTGTCCGAACTTGTTACGGGCGTTTACATCAGCGCCCTTGGAGATCAAAAAAAAGACGACATTGGTGGCCCCTCTCAAAGCGGCAAGATGCAGCGGCTTGTTCAGTTGAGAATCCTTGTCCTTTATAAGCTTCGGATCCGCTTCCATCAGCTTGATGGCGTCATCAACGCGATCTTCGGCGATGGCGAGGTGGACTTCACTGGCGGACACCTGAACCCCAGAAGCAGCGAGCGCAAAAGCAACTAAAACTGCCCGAAAGCTGCCTTGCGCGATGGCGTTATAGGGCTTCATGGGTATGACTGAAACGGTACGCAAGGATGAGTGCAAGGGCAATCCTTGAATTGAACGGAATATCCCCTTTTGACAAGTGCGCGAGCAGAACTAGACTGCAATACCGGCAAACGCTTTCGAAACACGGGTAAACCGTTGACGGGCATTATGTGTCTGGTAGCGTTCGCGCACTCCCTGCGGCAATGTCGTCGTAGGTCTAGAAAGAATAAATGAAACACGTTACTGCGGCGATCCTCGCCGTCTCCCTCGCCGCCGCGGCGGTCAATGCAGCGGACCCTACCCTAAAAGACACTAAGGACAAGCTGGGCTACGGCATCGGTTTGGACATGGGCAAGACATTCAAGAAGCAAGGTCTCGAGGTCAACCCGGATGCTTTGATGAAGGGATTCAAGGACGGGCTTTCCGGAGCTGCACCCAAGATTTCCGAGGAAGAACTGAAAGCGGTGTTCATGCAAGTGCAGCAGGAGATGGCCAAGAAGCAGCAAGAAGAGGCGACGAAGGCATCAGCCAAGAACCAAACAGAAGGAAAGGCATTTCTGGAAGCAAACAAGAAGAAACCGGGCGTGGTGACGACTGGCAGCGGCCTCCAATACAAGGTGATCACAGCGGGTACCGGACCGAAGCCCAAGGCTGATAGTCTGGTGAAGACGCACTACAAGGGCACGTTGATTGACGGCACGGAATTCGACAGCTCCTATAAGCGCAATGAACCGGCAGAATTTGAAGTCGGCCAGGTGATCAAAGGCTGGACGGAAGCTTTGCAACTCATGCCGGTGGGCTCCAAGTGGCAACTCGTGATCCCTTCGGAACTCGCTTATGGCGAGCGTGGCGCAGGCGGCACAATCCCGCCGAATGCAACATTGGTCTTCGAAGTGGAACTCCTCTCCATCTCAAAGTAAGAGCAGCAGGATTTGTTCAATGACCGGCAGAATCACTCTGCCGGTCTTTTTCTTTTACCTTGCTCCTCGGCGATGGAATCAAGCGCTCACACACGATCGCGACTTTGTTCGCAATCCAGATTAAGGCTTGTTCGGGTGGCTGGCTCAGGTTGTAGTGGTCTGTGATGCTTAAGGCACGAGAAACCAGCGATAATCCCCTGCCCGTCCATTCGCATGAAGGCAAAGTTAGTCTTCAGCACAATCGCAGAAATTTTCTGCGCGCATTGATCTTTGGCGGATTCACAGTCGCAACCACTATTCCATTTTCGGCCGGGGCGAAAACAACCAAAAAACAACCGGTTTACCTCTACACGAAGAATGTCCGATCTGCCACCTCTGCCCTCAATATCTCATCCACCCGCTGGCGCTGGATCGTGGTTCATCATAGCGCAATCAAATACGGAAATGCGACCATCTACGACAGGGCCCATCGCGAACGCGGAATGGAAAACGGCCTCGCGTACCACTTCGTCATCGGCAATGGTGTGGATTCCGGCGATGGCGAGATCGAGATCGGGCCACGCTGGAGAAAACAACTGAACGGCGGCCATGTGCATCGCGAGGATATGAACGCGGTAGGCATCGGCATCTGCATGGTGGGAAACTTCGAAGCAACCAAGCCTACCACAAAGCAAGTCGCCGCGCTGAGTGAGTTGATCAACTACCTGAAAGGCGCAACCTGGGGCAGAAAGCTGAAATTCACCATCCACAAGGAAGTGGAGCCCGGAAGAACGGTTTGCCCGGGGAAGAATTTCCCGCTGGTAAAGATGCAGATGATGTATGGGAAGAACAAGGTGCCCAAGATAGCCTAGAGCCTGTCCTGAGCCATTCTGGAGCAAAGCACCAGAAACAGGTGATGGATAGCAGGCAATGTAAAGCGCCGGGAGGTTTGCGTCCCTCTCACGAACCAAATCTCATCAGCCATTTTATCCTCTGGTGTCTTTTATTTGAGTCAACGCGTGCTTTTCCCCTTTCCAACTTTGAACTTGGCCCCTCCGCCCCTTTCCCCTACTTTCCGCCCACCATGATCTGTGGCCTGACCACGACAACGACGATTTAGGCGTTTGGGACATCCCGAACGCCAACGCCTCAACCTGCCCGGTTCGAGGCGTTTTTATTTGGAGAATCGAAGTTAAACCACAGATAAACACAGATGGACATAGATGGACATAGATAGAAATCCTGACGGACGTCCAGAACCGCTCTACAAAGCGGAAACGCACGCCATTATCGGATTCTCCTTTGCCATCTTGAACGAGATCGGTCATGGCCTGAACGAGAAGCTGTATGAGAACGCCCTGACCGTGGAATTCCGCTTGAACAACATTCCCTACGATCAGCAGCGCAATTTCAAGGTAACCTACAAGAATCACGAAATCGGCAAATTCATCCCCGACCTGATCGCCTATGATAAAATCATCGTGGACACCAAAGTCATCGACCGCATTACCGACCATGAGCGCGGCCAGATGCTCAACTACCTGCGCATAACCAAACTCCGCGTCGGCCTCCTCCTAAATTTCAAGCACGCCCGCCTCGAATACGAACGACTACAGCTTTGAGGCTCACGGACCGGAAAATTATCTGTGTCCATCTGTGTCCATCTGTGGTTAAAAATCCCCCAGACTTTATGCAAGACGAACGTAAGACTCTCGACGAACGCAACAAGATGTCCGATCTGGAGCGCCTCCGGCACTCCTGCGCCCATGTGCTCGCCACCGCCATCCTGCGCCTCTGGCCGGATGCCCAGTTCGCCTACGGCCCGCCCGTCGAGAACGGCTTCTACTACGATGTCCTCCTCACCCACCGCATCACGCCGGAAGACTTTCCGGCCATCGAAGCGGAGATGAAAAAGGAGACGAAGGCGAACAACGTCTTCCAGAAGATCGTCGTCACCCGCGAGCAAGCCATCAAGGATGCCCAGAGCGGCCGCCTTGGTGCGCTCACCGAACGTGGCACCGTCAGCACCTTCAAGCTGGACCTGCTAAACAGCATCCCGGAAGGCGAAGCGATCTCCTATTACCAGAACGGCGACTTCATCGACCTCTGCGCCGGGCCGCACGTCATGCGCACGGGCAACATCGGCGCGTTCAAGCTCACGAACGTGGCCAGCGCCTACTACAAGGGCGATGAGAAGAACCCGCAGCTCCAGCGCATCTACGGCACCGCCTTCAAGAACAAGACGGAGATGGAAGCCTACTTCAACATGATTGAAGAGGCCAAGAAGCGCGACCATCGGAAGATCGGCCAGGAAATGGGCCTCTTCTCCATGGACCCGGACTTCACCGGCCCCGGCCTGCCCCTCTGGCTGCCCAAAGGCACCGCCATCGTGGAAGAACTGGAAAAGCTCGCGAAAGAAACCGAATTCGCCGCCGGCTACGTGCGCGTAAAAACGCCGCATCTGGCCCGCGAGAAGATGTACAAGACGTCCGGCCATTTGCCATATTATGCGGAGAGCATGTTTCCGCCGATGGTGATGGATGAGTTTTCCTCGAAGCGTAGAGAACTCGAGGCCAAAAAGAATGAAGCTGGTAAAGCTGTCTATGGTTGGGCTGGAAGCCAGATAACTGACGCAATGGCCAAGGAGGGAGAACCTAATGCGTTGATGGACCAGATTATTGCGGAACATCAGCACATGAACAAGCTGCCAGATAATGTTTCATCTTCATTAAACGATTTGCGTTCCTCCAATCGTGCATTGCGTGAGCTTCCTTTAGCTGAGACTTACTACCTCAAAGCGATGAACTGCCCGCATCACCATCGCGTGTTTGCGGCAGAACCCAAGAGCTATCGCGATCTCCCCCTGCGCCTCGCGGAATACGGCACCTGCTATCGCTTCGAGCAGTCCGGTGAATTGTTCGGCCTCATGCGCGTTCGTTCCATGAACATGAACGATGCGCACATCTATTGCACCGAGGAACAGTTCGCCGACGAGTTCCGGGCGGTGAATGACATGTATCTGAAATACTTCAAGATCTTCGGTCTGGAGAAATATCAGATGCGTTTCAGCACGCACGATCCCAAACGCCTCGGCGAGAAGTTCGTCAACGAACCCGAGCTGTGGAAGAAGACGGAAGACATGGTGCGCAAGGTGCTTATCGAGTCCGGCATCAACTTCGTGGAAGTGGCGAATGAAGCCGCCTTCTACGGCCCGAAGATCGACGTGCAAGTCTGGAGCGCCATCGGCCGCGAATTCACTATCGCCACGAACCAGGTGGATTTCGCCGTGCCCGCCAAGTTCGGCCTCACTTACAAAGACCGCGACAACACGAACAAGACCCCGCTGTGCATCCATCGCGCCCCGTTGGGCACGCATGAGCGTTTCATCGGCTTCCTCATCGAGCATTACGCCGGCAACTTCCCGCTCTGGCTCGCACCCGATCAAGTCCGCGTCATCACCATCGGTGATGACGACAAACTCGTCGGCCACGCCAAAGCCATCGTGAACGAACTCCGCGGCAAGATGGTCCGTGCCGAAGGCGATTACGGCGCCGAACCCATCAAGGCCAAGATCCAAAACGCCGAGCACGCCAAGGTCCACACCATGCTCGTCCTCGGCACCCGCGAACTGGAAAACGACAGCGTCGCCATCCGCCTCCACGGCAAAGGCAACGTCGGCACCAAGCCGACGAATGAGGCCATCGCGGATATCGTGGCCTCCATCACCGAGCGTCGCGCCAATCCGGTGCATACGGCTGCGCCTGCTCAGAAAGCTCAATAGTCGATTTATTTAACCAAAGGGCGTGAGTTGCCGAAAGACAACTCACGCCTTTTTTTACTCATAAACCGGCAGCAGATCCACCGCTTCCCGTATCCGGCGGATCTTCTCCACCGTGAGTTCGCACACTGCATCCAGTTGGATCAGGGATTTTTCCGGCGTTTCCACCAATCCTACGCACATGGTGACAAGCCAGTGATTCGCCAAGTATATCTTGGCTTCCTCTGGTTTCACTAGACTGAACAATCCGGCGTAGAACCACGGCTTCGGATCTTCCATCGGATCGCAGCGATGCACCATCAGATAGGCGTTTCGACAGGAGCGTGCCAGGCGCTCTGGGTCTTCCCTCTCCAGATGCTCCATATACGCCTGCGCATTCTTGCCCAGACCATGATGCACGATCCAGCGGCTGTTGCCCCGGCGCACCCACGCCACGTGATCTATCGGATTAAGCGTGTTCAACATGATCATCCTTTCGTGGTTGAGGAGTGTCTGGGCGCCATATTTGCGCTGTTTGTTGCCGTTTCACGCGGCATATCTTCAAGGACAGCATCCCTCCCGGCACCGGCCATCGGAATTCATCGCCTTCGCGATAACCCAGCATCGCCGTACCCAACGGGGCCAGCACTGAAACCAGACCGAGCGTGATGTCCGTCCGTTCGGGGAACACCAGCGTGTAAGTCATCAATTCCCCACTCTGGATATCCTCCAGTTCCACGGTGGAATCCATGGTTACAACATCTTCCGGCACCTCGTCATCGGGCACAATGCGTGCCCGTTCCAACTCAAGCTCCAGCCGATGCAAATTCTCAGCCGAGACTCCATTTCTTCCCTGTTTGCGGGCTTGGATCAGCAGCTTCAGCCGCCGTGCATCCCGCTCCGATACGATCAATTTCATGACACAATTTTTCCATAAAGAGATTGGGCACAGACCAGAGACAACCGGTCTATGCGAATATAGATAAGATAACCGTTGAAGAAGGGAGCTGAGAAAGGCTGCTAGAAGCCGGCCCTGTCAGCTCCCGCAAGCGCGGAAGGCCGAAAGGCGGTGCAATGAGACGCCACAATACACGCTGCCCGGATTAGTTCCGGTAGCTGGCAAGAAGACTTGCAGTGGCAATAAATTCATCACGCGCATAATTTACTACACCGTGAAGAATTAGCAACCGATAGAAGTGAAAAATCTTACTGAGCCGATGATTTTTTATAAATCGTCCGCAACCACTCGCCACGCGTCATCTTGCCGTCCGCTTTGATCGCATCCACTTTGATCCCCAAGCCCGTCGCCAGCTTCATCCAACGCGCAGCGAGTTCTGGATCGAGAACTTTATCCAGTCCCACCTCGTGGCCCGGATAATTCTCGTGATATTGGCTGATGATCTTCTTACCGCGCGCACCCGGTTTGTCTGGCATCGGCGCGAGTCCATGCAGCCCACCCGCTGTGCCCCACCATTGCACCATGGCGAAATCAGGATGTACCGGCGGCACATCAGTGGTGTAGATGGTGCCGGAACCGACTTCATGCAGACGCTTTTGCAGTTTCGGCACATTCACGCTCCGCACGTCGGTCTTTGCTCTCACGGCTTGTGCCGCTGCATGTCCCGATGCCTGGCCAAGCGAAGTCCAGATAGGTTCCAAACGCAGCGCACAAAAACCGACATGCGAAGAACTCACCGCCCCCGGCACCAGCAGGTTCTTCACATCCTTCGGCAATAGAACGCCATACGGGATCTGATAAGGCGGCGTGGCCTGATAGAACTCGCCCGTGTGCTTGCCGCCAAAGTGCGAGCCTTCATGCAAGGTGCCGTGGCAGTTGTGCGTGTATTCACCCAATGCGATGGCATTTGTATGCAGGATGCCGCGTGCATCACCGGGCGCATGCTGCGTGTCGTTCTGCGTATAGACATGCACCCCGATCATACGGCGCGCCTCACGCACGTAAATTTGTCCCGGAATGTTGTCCGTCTCCACAAATTCATCTTTGCACAAACCCCAAGTCAACGCTTCCTCGCGTAGATGCTTGGGCACCGCCGGGTCATTCTGGAAAAAATACAGCAGCCCCAAATTCCACAGCAGATGATACTCGTAGATCCCCTGACGCACCTTGGCATCGCCTTCCGGCCAGCCAAGCTGGTCGCCCGGTAATGACAGGCGCACCAATCCACGTGACTGATCATTGATGTCGTGCTTGCCATTCGGCAGCGGAGGGATGTGCGCTTTGTAGATGTTCGCTTCGTTATACCCGAAGATCTTTTTCAGCTTGCCGTTAGCGAACAACTCCAACACACCCGCGAACTGCTCACGCTTGTATCCCTTTGGCATCTTGGGCAGCACCCGGTTCGTCGGATTCTGCGTCATGCAAAAGCGGAAATTGTAGCCCTGCAATTGTCCATCGCTCTTTTCTGGAGCCAATGTTTCACGATAAACATCTTTGCCTTCCCGTCCGACATGATAGTTCACCTTCGCTGCAGCCATGAGATCACCCTCATAGGAGGCATCGATGAACACCTTGGCTTTGCATTCGTGCCGCTTGCCTTGAGCATCGGTGAAAGTGGTTGTTTCGATACTGCGTCCTTCACCCGGTTTATCCATTTCCACTGAAGCAAGCACCCACGATTTCTTCACCTTGATGCGAGGCTGCTCATTGATCATCTGCTCAAGGATCATCAGGTTCACCTTCGGTTCGCCGTGCGCCCCGCGAAACGAATCCTTCACCTGCTGCGAATTCTCGCCATAAGTCTGGCGGTAATACGCTTCGACGCGTTTGCAGAAATCGAGATAGGTGCCCGTGATGCCCTCAAGCACATGAAAATCCGTATGGGACAACCCATGTGTCAGCAACCCACCGATGCGGGGTGTCGGTTCTATCAGTAGAACATTCTCACCATCCTTCGCCGCACCGATTGCAGCCGCTATGCCTGCGGGTGTGCTTCCATACACCAAGATCGGAACATTCTCCGCTGCTTGGGCAGACAAGGTCAGTGCCAGAAACAATCCAAGGAGGAAACGCATGACTTAATTAAAGGTATATCCGGAGCCGAGGCAATGCTCACCTGAAGGGAATTCTTATTCGCCTTCAGTCTTGGCATGAGTGCGAACTTTCAAACCGCCTACCACCAGTTTGCGCCGCTCTTCCTTCGGCGGTTCATCTGTAGCTGGCGCATCTGAAGATTCCGCCTTGCCCTCCTGTTCTGGCCGGTAGAATTTGGCCAGTTCCGTTTCAATGCCTAAATCCTCCGTGTAGTGCAACAAGGTCACTTGTTTGCATAGGCCATTGTAACTGGCAAAAAGGGATGATGCCGGACCATCCATATGCAATACCCCGTCCGCTTGAGTCTGGCGTGCCTTGCGAATACGGTCGCCATCAGCCGGATGCGTATCAAAGAATCCGGTTTTGCCCAGTCCCACACGGTCTTCTATATCGATTTTTTTCTGCAATGGCACCAAGGCATCTGTATTCGTGAAATACTCCATGAAGTTCTCGGGCAAGCGGCGGTCATTGTTCCAGGGGACGCGCATGGCCTTGTAAGCAAGCTCCAGCGAATTGCCCATCGTATGCAGACGTTTGGTTGTGCTTTCAACTGTCTCGCTACCGACAAGCTGGATCGCATAACTATCTGCGTCGTATTCCATCTGCCGGAGCATGAAGCAGCCGATCGCATGACCGATCCACAGGAGAATTTTCAAAATCAGCCGGGAAAACCAGACGGCCAGACGGCCAAGGTTGACAATGATGCTGACTCGAAAATCCTCAGTCCGGCCCCACTCTTCCAAGGTCATATCCCATTCATCGCGCTCGTATGCGATGCGGGCAAACCACGCGTTGATGCTGCGAATGACATAGGTCAAACGCATGCCGAAGCCTTGGGTGAAATGACCAAATTCGTGCGCCAACACACCCGCTAGCTGTTTGGCGCTTAAACCTGCCACCAATGGCATGCCAATGGTCAGCACCAGATCTGAACTGAAAAAACTCTGCATGCCGCGCCGGAAACTGGCGGATGCATTCAACTGGCAATCCACATCGACCCGGCTTGGTTTTGGTGCACCTACTATGATGCAGACTTTTTCGATCAGTTCATACAAGGCCGGTGCTGCATCTTTGCTCAAGCCGAGCGGGTGCGGTGGTGGAGCGCGTCGAGCCAGCAGGGGCTTGATCATGAACAGCACCACCACAATCCCACTGAACAAGGGCGTCAGATAGATCGCCAGCTTGAGAAGCATCGCCCGCCCGCCACCTCCTCCTTCAAATATGAAATTACCTTTCGTCGCCCAGAGATAAACTCCCCACCCGGCCGCGCCGATTAGGGCAAAATAGATTATCGGCAGGATGACCATGGTGACCAACACGACGATCATGCCGAGCTTATACAAGAACCCCACAGGAGACGGTGTTATGGATCCTGTGAATGTGGCGTTGAGATTACTTTCTGGCTCTTCTTCAAAAATATGTGGTGTTTCTGGAACTTCAGAAGGTGGCGTATCTGGCATGAATAGAGTGGTACGATTGGCACAAGTCGGGCAATCGATCTCCAATCCCGCAGATTCCAGTGGAAACGCAAGATTGGTCCCACAAGCCACACACGAACACTTAGCTAGTGATTCTCCTCCCATATTCAGTGATGTATGGCGAAATCTTGGAGTTCCCAACCGGGACATCAATCAAAAAAGCAGTGCCAAAAATGCCTAGTTGAAGTGACAGGTGCATTTATCGCAGACATAGTTCACCCATGCTTTTCGATTTTGAAGGAGCCCATAAAGAACGCGCCTACGCTATTCTGGCCAGCCTCATCACCCCGAGGCCGATCGCTTTGGTCACCACTTTGAGTCCTGATGGCAAAGTAAATGCCGCCCCGTTCAGCTTCTTCAATATCCTAGGTGATGAACCGCCCATCGTAGCCTTCGCCCCGGCCGACCGCGATGACGGCACTCCCAAGGACACCGCCCGCAACATCCGGGCGACGCATGAGTTCGTCGTGAACTTGGTGGATGAACCGATCGCTGAAGCCATGAACAAATGCGCTACCGCCCTGGCCTACGGTGAGAATGAACTGACGTTGGCCAGACTGACCGCTGCTCCTTCCCTCACCGTAAAACCGCCACGCATCGCGGAATCCCCCGCCAGCTTTGAATGCACGGAATGGGGAACGTTACACATCGGCAATAACCGCATCGTCATCGGCGAGATCAAACGTGCTCACGTGCGGGACACCTTGGTGGATGCCACCAGACTGCGGATCAAGAGTGAGGAACTGCACATCATCGGGCGCATGGCCTCCCCGCATTGGTATTGCCGGACTAGGGATCGCTTCGAGATGCAGCACCCTTAAAAAAACTATGCCAGCAACTCCTTGATCACTGTGCCTTCGCTCAAAGCGATGGGCCGCCCGATGGGTGTCACAATCTCCTTCTCGTGGTTGATGCCCAGCGCATGCAGGATGGTGGCGTGAATATCTTCCACCAGCACCGGGTTCTGCGGCTCTTTTTTCTCGCCCTTGGGATCGGTCGCTCCCACCACGCGTCCGCTCTGAATGCCGCCACCCGCCATCGCCACTGTAAAGCCATGCGGCCAGTGATCGCGGCCTTCGAGCGGGTTCAGCTTGGGCGTACGACCGAATTCGCCGCCCCATAGCACGATGGTGCGGTCCAGCAGGTCGCGGCGTTTCAGATCCGTCATCAGCGCAGCCAATGCCGGGTCAAGTATATTTACCAGTTTGCCCTGAGATTCATGATTGTTCGTGTGGGTGTCCCAGCCGTTCAAAGTCACTTCCACACAGCGCACACCCCGCTCCACCAAGCGCACCGCTGCAAGACAGCCGCGACCAAACGCCGTGTCGCCATAAGCCATTCGTTCGGCCACGGGTACTTGCGAGACATCAAACGCCTTCACCTGGTCCGAGGTCATCATGTTCGCCGCCTTGTGCATCGTTTGTTGATGCAATGTCTTGGTGGCGTCAAAATCGGGCTGTCGGCCTTGGCTAAAGGCGCGCTCAACCACATCGAGATTCTTCATCCGCACCGCCTGGCGCTTCGCATCAACCTTGGCTTTCAAATCGGGAAGAGAATTGGCGGGGTCGTTCGTCTTGAATGCATCATACGCCGCGCCAAAATGCCCGCCTCTCGCTGGCCATTGCCCGGGCAAAATGGAGATGTGTGTGGGGATCTCGATCTTTTGATCCGGCATTTCGTGCGCGATGATCGCACCAATAGCCGGATGCAAGATCGTCGGGTTCGGACGATAACCCGTCTTCATGTTATAGGTGGCCCGCTCATGATCGCCCTCTTTGCTCACCACCGAACGCACCAAGGCCATATCCGACAAAATCCCCGCCGTCTGCTCCAGACCAGCCGCCACCTGCACATCCTTCAACGAAGTCTTGATGGCCCGCGTGCCATAGGCGATGGTCGAGCCTGGATGCGGGTCGAATGTCTCCAACTGGCTGGGAGCGCCCTGCATCCACAGCACGATGACGGACTGCGCCCGCGTCTCACTTTTCTTCTCTGCATCCAATGCGAGTATCTGCCCCAGCGGTGTAAGCCAAGTGAGTCCAGCCAGGCCTGCCGCCTTCAACAAGGTCCGGCGGGAAAAGTGATCCATCGTTCCACAACCCGGATTCATCTCTGGTGAAATCATATCGTCACGCTTCTCAATGGTTCCAGGAAAATTCGGTGGCATTCAGTAAGGACCAATACAGGTCTTCCATGACCCTGAACCGGGCTTTTCCCTTGATGCCTTTCAACAGTTCCACGAAGTGATCCTGCTCGGCGGCGGTAGGCCGTCGCGTCAAAGCGCAGAGGTAGGCCGTCTCCACGGCTGAAGCATCATCAGGCGCGAGTGAGGCGATACGTGTCGAAGCGTTCATCACGATGTTCTCATCAGAGCGTTCATCCACCAGCTTGCCATTCATCATCAATAACCTTTGAGGAATCGTGCCGCTGCGCTGGTTGAACTCATCCTCACCGATGTCACCATAACGCTTCACGAAATCACCTTGCTGGAAGAAGCGTGTCAACTGCCACAAGATGTGTGCTTCCGCATCGATCGTTCGCAAGGATGATGCCTGAATGATACCACCCGCAACCTGTTCAGGACGCAGACGGGTGATGGGGAATGAAGCATAGAGTTTCTCCTGCGCATCCGTCACATGGTGCTCGCTATCGCGCGTGGTACTGTCCAAATGGAACACCCGCGACGCGGCTATCAGGCGGATGAGCCTTTGCAGATCGTAATGATTTACCACCAGATCTCGGGCAAGGATTTCCATGCCCGGGGGATACGTTCCTTCCAGAGGAATATCATCAATCGGCTCCACGAGCGGGCGATTAAACATCAGCGCCCAGATGCGGTTCACCGTGGTACGGGCGAATGCCATGTTCTCCGGATGCGTCACCCACTTGGCCAAACGCTCTCGCAAGGCACCTTCTTGCGGCAGCAATTCCTCTTTGAATGGAACCCTTGGAGAAACCACCTGATCGTCCATTTTACCGTGATAACGAAATTCGTATTTCTTCTTCTTGCTATCCCTGACACCCGTCATGGACATCTCAGCTGGCGCGAAGAAGGCCGCAAGTTCATGGAAGTGTTTCTGCTCCCACGAGCCTCCCATGAAATCATTGTGGCATTGCACGCAATCCAATCGGACACCAAGGAAAGCTCGCGAGACTCGACCGGCCAGTTTGATTTCATCAGGTCCACGCTTCTTGTTGTTTTGATCAACAGTGACGGTAATGAAATTCACTTCTGGTTGGGTTGTCCAAATACCGTTGGCGTTGATGAGTTCACGGGTGATTTCATCGTAAGGCCGGTTCTTTTGGATCTCCGTGCTGAGCCAGTCCACCATGCGGTGGCGGCGATAGATCAGGAACGGACCGTTCTCAACGCCTACATAAACCCGGGCGAAGCGCTCGGCCAGATAATCGCTGTAGCGGCGGTCTTCAAGCAGGCGGGCCAGCCACCATTGCAAGGCCAGTTCGGCGGGCTGCTGTTCCAGCGCGCGTATTTCCTCCAAGGAAGGCAATGTCCCGGTCAAGCCAAGCGAGAGACGTCGCGCCAAAGTCAGGATGGGGGCTGCTGGTGCCGGCTTCACACTGGCCGCCTGCCATTCTTTCTCAAAAGCAGCATCCACTCGTGCGACCACATCTGCAAATGCGGCATCCGGTTGTGTTTTGCTTTGGAAGTTTTTGGGCGCAGGAGGGGGTTTGTTTCGCCAGAGAGGCAACAAGACACTCCCGGCGAGCACCAGACAAATCACTGCAAATACCGCTGTGCGCCATTTACCAGATCGGTTTGGCGACGACGAAATCTCTGGGTTGGCATCGTTCATCGGATGCGACTTGTGCTTAAATATTCCAGCACTATTCACCTCTAGACAGGTTCTGACAACAGAACTTTTCCCCCGCGCAAGGGATCGGCTGAAAAGGCTTGGCCTTACGCTAGATGACGTTGCTTCAGCCTTTCGGTTACAATGGAGCTCCTTTTTTGGCGACATTTCTCCCGCTGAGGGATATAGGAGTGAATAAGCCGTAACCGGCTGCTTTCCCAGACGTCATACACCTTGAACTGGTTGATGAACGAAACGCTAGAATTGCCTGCACAACAATCGGCTCCGTCGCCTCAGGGGTCGGAAGTCCCGGTGGCGATTACGTCTGCGAGCTTCGGCAAGCGTATCCGGAATTTTGCAGGTCGTGTGGTGCGTTGGATCAGTTCAACTATTGAATGGATATTTGGGGCCATCACACTCATCGCCACCATCGCGGTTTTCTCGGTTATCCCTTTCCTGAATTTTCTCACGTTAGGCTATTTCCTTGAGGTAAGCGGCCGGGTAGCACGCACCAAGCGGCTTCGTGACGGTTTCATTGGTGTTCGCAAAGCTGCTGTCTTTGGCCGGATCGTGTTCGGTTCCTGGCTGATGTTTTGGCCGGTGCGCTTCGTCTCCGGCATGTGGCAGGATGCGGAGCTCATCGCCAGCGGCAGCAAAACCGCGATCGGCTGGCGGGTGGCTTTATTTATCGTGATGATCCTCACTGTCGTGCATGTCCTTTGGGCGTGCCTGCGTGGCGGCAAGTTGCGCCACTTTTTCTGGCCCGCTCCCTGCCGCTTCTACAAATGGCTCAGGCAAGACGGCAAGTTTGATGGTGTTCAAACCAGAGTGATGGATTATCTGGCCGGTCTTCGGTTGGGTTATTATTTCAAGCTTGGCGGTTTAGGCTTTTTAGGCGGTCTGATCTGGCTGTTCATCCCGGTGAGCATTTTGGTTTTTGCCAGCAAGCTGCCAGAAGGCGTGGCGTTCTTGGTCAGCGTGTTTGGTGGAGGACTGCTTTTGATTGTGGCAGCTTACTTGCCGTTCGTGCAGGCATACTACGCCATGGAGAACCGTTTCGCGGCAATGTTTGAACTAAAACGTGTTCGCCATTTGTTCCGTCATGCCCCTGTCGCCTTCTGGACGGCACTCTTCATCACGGTGCTCTTCTCGATACCGCTGTACCTTTTGAAGATTGAATTTCCACCCAAGGAAATCGCCTGGTTGCCCAGTCTCCTCTTCGTGGTGTTCATATTCCCCGCCCGTCTGTTGACGGGGTGGGCGCTTGGACGAGCGCTGAAACGAGAACAACCACGCCATTTCTTTTTCCGTTGGGTTGCCAGGTTGGGTGCGTTACCAGTCGCATTCTTCTACGTATTCGCCGTTTATCTGACGCAATACCTTTCATGGAACGGCGTGCTGAGTTTGTTTGAACAACACGCCTTCCTCGTGCCTGCGCCGATGTTGAGCCTGTAATCCGTCTCACGGCTTCAACACGATTTTGCCACCCAGCGCCCCGGACTTTTGCAGGGTGCTCTCCTCTTGCAAACGATGCGCTTCCGCCGCTTGAGATAACGGCAGCACACGATCAATGCGGGATCTCAATTTACCTTCGAGCAGCCAGCGATTGATATCCACCGAGCAATGCTGCTGCTCCGCCGGTGTCGCATTGAACATGGCAAAACCGAACAACGAACAACCCTTTACATAGAACGGGCCAACGGGGAACGGCGGACGCGCTTCCCTGCCCGCCATGAGAATCATACGTCCACGCGCTGTGAGCGTGCTGACTGCCAGATCAAAATCCGGCTCGCGCAGAGTTTCCCACCAGACATTCACGCCCGATGGCGCAAGTTTCTTCAACTCCTCATCCAGTTTCTGCGTGCGATAAGCGATGACGTGGTCTGCTCCCAGTTCTTTGGCCAGTTTAACTTTGTCCTCGCTACCGGCTGTGGTGATGACCCGCGCGCCCGCTGCCTTGGCCATCTGCACAACCATGGAGCCGACACCACCTGTGCCACCTCGCACGAAAATCGTTTCACCAGTTTGCAGCTTCGCATCACGGAACAGACCCAGATGAGCCGTAATACCGACCAGTGCGACCGCCGCTGCGCACTCATCTTTAACACCGGATGGAATCGGATAGAGCCATTGCTCTTCCACCACAATCTGTTCGGCGAAAGTACCCTGACGTCCCAACAATCCCTGATTCGTTCCCCATACACGATCGCCTACCTTGAGCGTCTTCACATCGGGACCGACCGCTTCCACCATGCCTGCGACATCGCAGCCGATGATGAATGGCTTGGGCAGAGCCATCGCAATCATGCCCGCGCGAATATAGGTATCGATGGGATTGACGGAAACTGCTCCGACCTTGACGCGAACTTGTGTGCCAGTCGGCTGCGGCACCGGCAATTCGCCGTAAATGATTTTATCCGTCGGTCCGGTTTCGTTGATGAAGGCTGCTTTCATGAAAATTTAGTGTGCTCAAGCTAGCGTGCAGACTGCGGCATCGCAAGCGACAGGAATAATTGTCACCTTGAAAAGCTCTGCTACGTTGGCGGCAGTGAAAAGGGTCATCCATTGGTTCCGCCGGGATTTGCGCGTGAGCGATAACACTGCCTTGAGCGAAGCTGCTCGTCAGGCGGAAATTATCATCCCTGTTTTCATCCTGGAGGATGCGTTCAAAACTGGTCCCGATGTGGGTGCAGCCCGTGCCGCTTTCCTGCTGCATTCGGTGGATTCACTGCGTAAGAACTTGGAGCATCTCGGTTACCCGCTGATCATCCGCTGCGGCAAATCCATTGAACTAATTCCACTACTGGCGAAGGAATTGAAAGCGGAAGCTGTCTTCTGCAATGCACGCTATGAACCTTATGCTGATGCGAGGGATGAGAAAATCGCGACCGCTTTGAGCAAAGTGAATATTCCTTTTCGGATATTCAAAGACGCTGTGGTTTGGGAGCGGAAGGAGATCCTGACCAAGACCGGCAACCCTTATACTGTCTTCACGCCTTATTCCAAAGCCTGGAAGGCTTTTCCGGTCCCTGCTCCCCGTCCAAAATTAAAAGCCTCCACTCAGAAATTTCCTGACATCAAGAGCGATCGCTTGCCTTTGGACCCGAATGAGTTCGGTTTCCCGCTCTCGCAGACAATCGGTGCAGCTGGCGAACGTGCGGCATTGGAGCGATTGAAGCATTTCCTGCAACACAGCGTTCATCGTTACGCGGAGCAAAGAAATTATCCGGCGGTGGACGGCACATCTCAGCTTTCTCCGCACTTGCGTTGCGGCACGATCGGCATTCGCACCATATTGGCCGAATTAGCCAAACGCAAAACAAGTGCCACAGCGGATGAAGCAAAAAATTGCGATGTATTCCTCAGCGAATTGATCTGGAGGGAATTCTACACACAAATTCTCGCCAATTTTCCTCATGTAAGCAAAGGCGCCTTTCGCCCGGAATATGACAATCTGAAATGGAGCGATAACAAAAGCCACTTCAAGGCTTGGTGCGATGGCATGACAGGTTTCCCCATTGTAGACGCCGCCATGCGCTGCCTGAATACCACCGGGAACATGCACAATCGCCTGCGCATGATCGTGGCGATGTTTCTGACAAAAGATCTGATGATTAACTGGCAGCGCGGTGAACGCTACTTCATGCAACAGCTGGTCGATGGCGACAAAGCGGCGAACAATGGCGGCTGGCAATGGAGCGCAGGGACAGGCACCGATGCGGCTCCTTACTTCCGCATCTTCAATCCAGTGTCCCAAGGAGAAAAATTCGATCCGAATGGCGATTTTGTCCGCCAATGGATACCGGAACTGAAAACACTTCCCAGTGCGGTGATCCACCAACCCTGGGAATATCCCCTCTTTGCCAAAACTGGATACGTGAAACGCATCATCGACCACTCTGAACAACGCGAGAAGTGCCTCGCGATGTTCAAAGCGGTGAAAAAGTGAGCTTACAGCTCGAAGTCAAACGCCAGCACAGAATCCACGTTGGCTTGCAGGAGTTGCTTGATCTTCTCGTGTTCCGCGTGCGTGAGATAGCCATCGCGCGAAGCGGCATCCACAAAAGTCATCACAAAACCATGGGTGTAACCCTGGTTCAAACCCTCGGGGCTGTTATTCGGACCCGAAACGTAATCTTCAATGCCCGGGATCTCTTCCGTGGCGTTAAGAACCTGATCAAAGATGTCCGTGATCTGGTCGTCCGTCACTTCCGGCTTAAACTTAAACAAAGCGATGTGCTTAACCTTTGACATATATCTGCTGATTGCTGTCCGTATTGTGCTTCGGAAATGGCCTCACGTAAAGCCCTCACCTTAAAAAAGTTTTGCGCGAACGATTATTTCGCAGCCAATGCCGCCTCTACCGCTTTGCTCATCTCCTCGGTGTCCGGCTCCACATCCGGATCAAATCGTTTCAATATCTTGCCGTCCTTGCCCACCAGGAATTTCGCGAAGTTCCATGTGACATCTCCCGGAAATGGTGAACTCTTTCCCGTCAGTTGCTCATACAATGGATGCTTCCCCTGTCCTGTGATCTTCACTTTGGCGAACATCGGGAACGTCACCTGATAGCGGGTCTGGCAAAAAAGTTTGATCTCTTTTTCCGCCCCCGGCTCTTGCTCGCCGAAGTCATTGCAGGGGAAACCCAACACCACGAATCCTTTGTCCTTATACTTTTTGTATAACTCCTCCAGCCCGGCATATTGTCCGGTCAACCCGCACTCGGACGCCACATTCACCACCAGCCACACCTTGCCTTTATACTCGCCCAAGGATTGCTCCTTGCCGTCGATGCTCTTCACCTTGATGCCCTGGAACCCAGTCTCTGCGCTCCGGACATTGCCAGTCACCAGCATAATCAGCAATATGGCTGCCAGTCTTCTCACTTCTCTTCGTCCAGAAAATACTCGAGCTTCGCTTCGTCCTTCACCTTTTTGTAATAAGCAGGCAGTTGTTTCTGCACCTCTTGGGCCTGCAAGCTATCCTTGATTCGCGATGACACTTCTGTGAGCGGAATCTTTCTGGCCGGCATCTTCTCGATCACCTTGATGATGTGATAGCCGTATTTCGATGTCACCACATCGCTGATCTGTCCGGGCAGCAATGCAAACGCCACCGCCTCGAACTCCGGCTCCATCTTGCCGCGCGGGAAGGTATACTCGCCGCCGTTATCCTTTGAACCACGGTCTTCCGAAAACTCCTTCGCCAGTTTGGCGAAATCTTCACCCGCCTTGGCTTTCATCAGCACCTGATCTGCTTTCGCCCGTTTCTCTTTCTTTTGATCCTCGGGTAAATCCGTGCGCGTTGTCGAATCCAGCGTCACCAGGAGAACATGTGCGGCCTTTACCATCTCCGGCTGGTCAAACGCCTTCTCGTTCTCGGAGTAGAACTTCTTGATCGCATCTTCGCTGATCACCACCGTATTGGCCAATTCACGTTCCACCACTTTGCGGACGATCATCTCTTCTTCCGCCCGTTGGAGGAACGTCTCATACTTCATCCCCACCGCCTCCAGGCGGCGCTTAAACGCTTCCTCATTTGGGGCGCGCTTCTTCGCCTCTTCCACCACTTTCTCAGCCGCTTTTTTCGCCTCGCTCTTCTCGTCTGCGGTCGCTCGGTTAACAATCAGGCGTGACAGCACGATACGATCCACCAAGTTCGTGCGGAGACGGACGCGGTCAGCTTCCGAGAGTGTCTGCCCTTGTGCCGCCATGGTCGCGCGCAACCCCAAGATCGCGTCATCCAGCTCACTTTGCTTGAGCTCCACGCCCTTGCCTTTGACGAGCACCTTGTCCGCGAATAACGGCTCAGCCGCTTGCGCGTTTTGCATCAAGCTCGCTGCTCCAATGATCGCTACCAACCATTTACCAAAAGACTTCATATTTCTATCCTTACAGATTCACGACCTTCACATTGGTGATGTCCGTATCCTTCTCCAGTTCTGCCAGGAGTTCCTTCGGCGGCAAACTGTCGAGGCTCAACACCGTTAACGCCTGACCACCTGCGGTATCGCGGCTCAGGCTCATGTTCGCGATGTTCACCTTATGCTTGCCCAGCAGCGTACCTACATGGCCCACGATGCCCGGACGATCGTTGTTGTTCAGCAACATCAACACCCCGTTCGGCACGATCTCCACCGGCTGGCTGAAGAGGCGCACGATACGCGGATTGTTCGGCGAACCGAAGAACGTGCCGCCGGCCGACACCACCTTGTTCTCGCCTTGGAACGCCTGCACGTGCAACCACTCGTTGAACGTCACCGGCTCCGTCGAGCGTTTCTCTTCCACCGTCAATCCCAACGTAGATGCGACGCTCCGCACGTTGATATTGTTCAAATCCTTCACCGACGCCTTGCTCAAGAAACCTTGGATAACAGCGCGCGTCACTGGATCGATGTTCGGCAACTCTTGCGCCTTGCCGCCATATGTGATGTGGATGCGATCCACTTGGCTCGGTGCGAGCTGCGTGATCAACTTGCCGAGCTTCTCGCCGAGAGTCAGATACGGCTTCACCTGCTCGTACGTCTTCGCATCGAGGTAAGGCATGTTCACTGCATTACGGACTTCGCCCGTGAGCAAGTAACCCGCGATGACCTCCGCCACTTCGATACCGCACTTCTCCTGTGCCTCATTCGTGCTCGCGCCAAGATGAGGCGTGAGGATGAGCGAAGGATGTTTGCGGAATGGATGATCTGCCGCCAACGGCTCTTCTGCGAAGACGTCCAGACCTGCGCCTGCGATTTTGCCCGATTCTAAAGCCGCCAGCAGATCCGCCTCCACGATGATCTCACCACGTGCGCAATTCACGATCCGAACATTCGGCTTCATCTTCGCGAACGCCGAGGCGTTCAACATGCCTTTCGTCTGTTCCGTCACAGGCATATGCACCGTGATGAAATCAGCCGCACCATAGATCTCGTCCAAATCACCGCTGAGCGTCACGCCCATCGCTTTTGCCCGCGCTTCCGTCAGGAACGGATCATAAGCCAGCACCTTCATGCCGAAGGCCAGCGCCCGCTTCGCCACTTCACTGCCGATACGGCCCATGCCCAGCACGCCGAGAGTCTTGTTCAGCAGTTCCACCCCTTGGAACGCCTTGCGATCCCACTTGCCCGCCACCATTGTGCCGTGCGCTTGGGGAACTTTGCGCGCAAGGTTCAGGATCATCGAGAAGGTCAACTCCGCCGTGGTCACAGTATTACCGCCCGGCGTGTTCATCACGATCACACCCTTCGTCGTGGCATACTCCACGTCCACGTTATCCACACCCACACCAGCGCGACCGACCACCTTCAACTTCTTCGCCGCATCCAGCACGTTCTTGGAAATCTTCGTCTCCGACCTCACCACGATCGCATCCACATCGGCCACCACCGGCAGCAACTCCGCTTCCGGCAGACGCTTGTCCAAGACTACGACATTGAACTCCGGGCGCTGCTTAAAGAGCGCGATACCCTTCGGCGAAATCGGATCACAAATCAAAATCTTCATAAAACAGAAAGCGGACTGTAGGCAGCACCACGGGTCAGGTCAAATCACAACCTGCACCGATTTTTCATCTACTTTTCACCCTCCCGCTTTCGATGTTTGGTGTCGGATGCTTTCCCATCTTTAACTTTTGCCTTCCTTGCTTCTGATTTATTTTTCATACCTCATCCTAAACCGGTCACTAGGACAATGGCTGTCCTACCCTCTCTTTTTATCAAGCGCACAAAACAAACCTAACCGACTATCCATTAACACGTTACGAAAAATTATTTTTGCGGCCGAAAATTTCAAAAAAAAAGACAAACGCCTTTTCGATGCTTGCTGAAGCAAAAAGCCCCAGAGAGATCTCCGGGGCTTTTGAATTTTATCCCTTCAGAACTTAACCACCAACGTGGGCGAGTTCCTCGTTATTGATGCCGTTGAGGATCTTGAACTCCTCGGCGTGGAAGGCTGGTTCCGCACGGAACGCCAGCTTGCCGAAGTAGCGCTTCTCCATCTCGATGAGGAGCTTCTCATCTTCCGTGCGCAGACGTTGCAGCACGGACGGATGCACCACGATCTTGAGCTGGAAGTCCGATTCATCGCGACCGCGCTTCTTCAGGATTTCGCCCAGCTTGCGCTGGATCTCGACGCTCATCGTCTCAGAGCTCTTCACCTTGCCCTTGCCCTTGCAGTACGGGCAATCGTCGTACACGGCAGAGCGCACGCTCTCGCTGTGGCGTTGGCGCGTCATCTCCATCAGACCGAGCTGGGAGATGGGCAGGATGTGCGTCTTGGCCTTGTCGCGGCGCAAACCATCGCGCATGCGGTTGTAAACCATCTGCTGATCACGGCGGCCCTTCATATCGATGAAGTCCAGCACGATCAAACCGCCCATATTGCGCAGACGCAACTGGCGGCAGATCTCTTCCGCCGCTTCCAGGTTCACTTTGAGGATGGTCGTCTCCTGGTCCTTGCTGCCCTTATGGCTGCCGGTGTTCACGTCGATAGCTACCAAGGCCTCAGTTTCATCGATCACGATGTAACCGCCGCTCTTCAAATGGACCTGACGTGAGAACGCGTTCTCCAACTGGCGGGCGATGCCGAACCGGTCGAAGATGGATTGCGATTCGCTGTAGAGCTTCACCTTGCCCATCGAGCGCTTGGAGATACGGCCGATCAGCTCGCGCATGCGGTCGTATTCCTTAGGGCTATCGATGACGATGCGCTCCACATCTTCCGTGAGGAAGTCGCGGACGGTGCGTTCGACGAGGTCGGGTTCTTGGAATACACAAGTGGCCATGGGCTGCTTGTTGATGCGTTCCTGTATCTCTTTCCATTCGTCCAGTAACATGGCGAGATCGCGCACGAAGTAACGCTTCTGCTGGCCTTCACCCACCGTACGGATGATCACACCCATGCCCTCCGGGATGGAAAGCTCGCGCAGAATCTTTTTCAAACGCTGGCGCTCTTCCGGGTCTTCAATCTTGCGGGAGATACCGCTCTGATCGGAGTTCGGCAACAGCACGAGGTAACGTCCCGGCAAAGCCAAGTGCGTGGTCACACGCGGGCCCTTGGTGCCGATCGGCCCCTTGGTCACTTGGATGATGATCTCGCTGCCCACAGGATAGAGGCGCGGGATGTCCTTCTGCGTGATACGCGGCTTCTCGCGGCGTTTGTTACCGCGATCCACCAGCTCTACGCCGGAGTCGAGGTTGCTCGGGACGATGTCCCAGTAATGCAAGAAGGCATTCTTCTCGAAACCGATGTCCACGAACGCGGCTTTCAGGCCGTCTTCGAGGTTCTTGATCTTGCCCTTGAAGATACTGCCCACGAGGCGCTCTTCCGAGGTACGCTCAATGGTGAACTCTTCCAGCTTGCCCTCTTCGAGCACGGCCACGCGAGTCTCGAGAGACTCGGCGTTGATCACCACTTCCTTGTGGATGCGTTTCTCTGGCGGCTTGATGAGGCGCTGCACCTTGCGGATGACCTTCTCGGCCGTCTGCTTGATGGACTCGAGCAAGTTACGCGGTTTCGCGTCCGGCACAGGCACGGGCACGAAGGATTTTTCCTCTTCAGGAGGCAGGACGGTGGCTGGCGCGTCAGCATCGGAGACTTCGCCTTCGACCGGTCCCCCGGGAGGCAGTCCAGCTGCGATGTTCTCTGAGCGTTCGATCTCACCTTCACTGCGATGCCGTTGGAATACCGGCTCATCTGAGATGGTTTCCCCCACGACCGCGGCACGGGCGTCCTGAGCCTGTTTGTCAGGCTTGGGCGCCTGTGGACCACCCGGTGGGCGGAAGCGCATGCCGGGCCGGCGGCGTCGTGAAAAATTACGGTCACTCATATCAATACGATTTGCGGTGTATATAGATGTTCTGCAACAGGCCTGCTGCGATCAGCGAACATAACACTGAAGACCCGCCGTAACTTAACAGCGGCAGTGGTATGCCCGTGACAGGCATGATGCGGATGTTCATGCCGATATTGATGAACACATGGCTGAACAGCAGGGCTACCACCCCGCTGGCCATGATTTTACCCAGGCGATCGCGTGCCTGGCTGGCAATCCTTATGCCAGTAAACAACATCACAGTGTACAGGGCCAGGACCGTCGCGCTGCCCACGAATCCGCTCTCCTCGGCAATGACAGAGAATATGAAGTCGTTATGGGCGACGGCGCGCGGCAGGTAACCCAGGGCATTCTGCGTGCCTTCACGCCAGCCCTTGCCAGTCAACCCGCCTGATCCGACCGAGATCAGTGCCTGTCTGATGTTGTACGATTTTGTATCCTGGACAGCCTTGGCCGCCGCACGTTCCCTTTCGGTCGCACCGGGCGGGGCAAAATCCAGGCCAAAGTAAACGAGGAGCCTTTGTTTCTGGTAATCCTCGAGCTTGATGAACTGCAAATTCTTGGGGGCGAAAAGCACATCAACCATCACCAACGCTACGACGATCGTCACCCCGCCTATCAACCGTCGCAGAAACTGCACCGGAACGCCCGCCACAAACATCATGACGAAGCCCACCGGAATGAATACGAGCGCCGATCCCAGGTCTGGCTCCTTCAAAATCAACACAAACGGCAAAATCATCAATCCAAGCGATTTCAAAAATATCTTGGGCTGGCGCAATTCATCCACTGGCCGGCTGAGGAAATGCGCCATGAACAGGATGAACGCCATTTTGGCGAATTCCGATGGCTGTATCTGGAAGAATGGGAATTTGATCCATCGCTTGGCACCCCAGCCGTTGTCCACTCCCACGCCCGGGATATAAAGCGCCAGCAGAAACAGGATGGATGCCCAATAAGCGATCAATGACCAACGCGTGAGAATCGGATAATCCACCAGACACACCACGGTTGCACAGAATGTGCCTGCGGCATACCAGATCATCTGCCGGAAATAGGGCTGATCCCAGAGGGCGAGCTGGGCGGCACCTTCACGATTCATCGTGGCACTGAAGATGAACAGCACTCCGAACACCATCAGGCCAAAGAGGCTCGCCACCATCAGCCAGTCCAGCCGTGGTTCGCGCGTGTTCAATGATGCTTTTCCAATCATCCGTTATTTGGCGTCCAGTTTGCACCGGTCACCCGGTTGCTCTGTTCCAGCTTTTGCAGTGCTTCGTAAACCCATTTGGTCATCGGCGCACAGGTTCTGCCGCCAGAAGCGCCGCTTTCCACCATCGCCACAACGGCATAACGCGGGGCGTCAAAGGGGGCGTAAGAGACAAACCAAGTCGTGCGCATGGTTTTTGCATCGGCAGTGCCCGTCTTGCCGCACACTTGCCAGCCGCTGATCGCGGCACCCTTGCCCGTCCCTTCGGGATCGGCGACATCGTCGCGCATCGCTTCTTGCACCAGTTTCAGATGGGCAGGGTTGAACTTGATCTCATTGCGCACATGGCCTTTGGGAAATATTTCCGCCACTTTGCGAAACCCGTTTACCTCTGACTCCAGACGGTCGACCAGGCGCGGCCAAAACACCTTGCCGCCATTGGCCACGGCGGCGGTCATCACGGCCATTTGCACGGGCGTCACCGCTATGTCACCCTGCCCGATGCTCAAATTCGCCGTGTCACCGGCAGTCCACTGCCCGCCCATGTTCTTTCGGCGCGTCCCGACCTCAGGAAAATATCCGCCCACATCCTGCCGCGTGGGCAGTTCAGTCTTCTCACCCAGGCAGAATTGATGGCCCATCCGTAAAATATTATCCAGTCCCGCATCCAGTCCGTGATCAATGAAATAGCAGTTGCAAGATTTGATGAAGGCCCGGCGGAAATCGAAACTGCCTGCTCCAGCGGTGCAATTCTTCTTTTCCTTTCCAACAAAGTACAAGCCCCGGCTCTCAAACTGCGCATGGGGGTTCAATTTCCCCGCCTCCAAGGCGGCGAGCGCGACTACGATCTTGAACGCTGAACCGGGCTGGTAGATCGCAAAGGAGGCGCGATTAAGCATCGGCTTGAGCTCGGGATCATTTATTTTTGCATATTCTGCATGGGTGATGCTGGGCACGAAAGAATTTGGATCAAATGTCGGCGCCGAGGCCATCGCCAGGATATCGCCATTTCTCACATCCATGGCGACCAAGGCAGCACGGGCACCGAAACCCTGTGCTTTGAGCGCATCTTCCGCCGCCTTTTGCACCTGTGTATCAATCGTCAGAATCACATCATCCCCTGGTATCGGCGGTTGCCACAAGTTCTCTGCCTGCCGATACTGCAGGTTGTTTACGAGCAGTGATTTCACGCCCGCCATACCGCGCAATTCCTCATCAAACGCTCCTTCGATACCTACCATCCCTTTGAAATCCGGCAGACGGTAGTCAAATTTGACATCCTCGATCTCTCCGGGCGCCTTCTCGGTTTTGCCCATGTAACCCAGCAGATGCGCCGCGCGGCTTTCATGCGGATAATAGCGCAAAGATTGCACCTGCAAGTCGACGCCCGGCAAAGTCGAAAGGCTCTCCGCAAACCGCGCGACTTGCTCCGGAGTCAGATTCTCCACCACCGGCAACGGCATGAATATCTTCGTCTCATAATGCCTCCGAAACTCTTTTTCAGTCAGGGTCAATGGCACGCCCAACACCTGCGATATCCGGCTCACCAGATTGTTGACCACGGCGAATCTCGCTTCGCGGCCCATGGCATCGATCTGCGTTTGAGTCAGGCGCAACCGTTTTTTCTTACCCTCAGGCAACACCCTGTTCTCCTGCTCGATCCGGGCAAGCTCATTACTCCGCACGAGCCTGTACTGGCTGCGAAAGTACGGGCTTAACTCTTCCAGATACAGATTCACGTTGTACGAAGGACGGCTCTCGGCGAGTATTTCCCCATTGCGATCCAGTATCCGTCCGCGCACCGCTGGCACACGCACTGTGCGATACGATTGCGTCACCAGACTCTGCTCATACTTCTTATAGTTGACCACTTGCAGGAACCACAGCCCGGTCGCGAGCGTAAGCATGCCCGCCAGCACGCCTATGGCTAGCCAGCGCAACTTCGCGTCACCCCGTTTCAATTGGTCCACGATCAGCATCTTTAGTGGCGTCCTCTCTTCATCTCGCGATTATGATTGAACGTCGTCTCCGGCAACGGCTGGTAGCTCAACCAATGATCCACCAGGTCGAACACGCGAAAGATCAGCGGCGTCGCCAAGCCGCATCCCACACTCATCACCAACCATTGCCAGAGTGAACCCCACCCGAGCAACGGCTGCTTGCCGAGCGTTATCGAGAGCAATACCACCAGCAGCGGCACTGCCGCTCCGGCCACCATTCCGATGATGATTTGCGCCGACAACTGCTCCCGTAGAACCAGTTCCCGGAAATGCATCAGCACCATGCCTGCGATCATCAACGGACCGATGGTGATGCCCAGCGGATTGAGCGACAGTGAATCCAGCCAAAGCCCGCCAAACACCGCGATCAAACTCGTCAGCAGCGGATTCCCCGTCAGGGCTGCATACACGATCAACGCCGGCAACAGATCGATCTGCGCCCCCAGCCACACCCGGATGAAATCCACCGTGGATTGCGCGAAGACGATCCCGAAGGTCGCCGCCATGATGACTGTGAGTGTGAGCGCGTTCATGGCATTTGCTGAGGGGGCAGGAGCACCCACACTTCCTCCAGTTGGTTCACGTTCACTGCCAGCTTCACCCGTGCATCCACATACAACCCATGTTCGACCGTCTGGGTATCGACGATACTGCCGATCAATATGCCGGGAGGAAAAATACCGCCGTGACCGCTCGTATACACCGCCTGTCCCGGTTCCAGCTTGCTGTTACGCGTCAGATAAGTCATTTCCACCAGATTCGGGTCCAGCACCGCCGCAGAACTTGACGGGCCCACCACACCCTTCTCACGCGACTTGTCCACCACCGCTGCCACTTTACAATCCTGGCTGCCGATAAGGACTACGAGCGCCCGGTGTTGCCCCACCGTGTGGACCCTACCTACCAATCCCTGTGAGGTCATCACGGGCAAGTTCGCCCTCACACCTTCTGCGCTGCCGATATCGATCTGGATCGTTCGCCACCAATTTGACGGATCGCGTCCGATCACCTTGGCCATTCTCGGCTTCCAGATTGTCTGCGGCTTCATCTGGATCATCTGGCGCAAACGGTCGTTCTCCATCTTGATGGAGTCCGCCTGCATCTTCACGATGCGCAACTCCTCGTTCTCCCGCCGTATCTGTTCCATCTGGTTGATGAGAACTCCCTTGGGTAACGTCATGTCCGCAACTTTGCCCGTAGCGGTTTGTGTGGATTGCCCAATGCTGAAGAGCGGGAGGAACAGCGCCGAGACGGCCAGCTTCACCCGCGCGGCTGTCTGGTCCGGCAGGCTGAGCAGCAGCAGCACTAAAAGCAGTACTGCTGACATGGCCACATAGTGCGCCCGTTTAAACATCTGTTCTACCCGTCACAAAAACTGTTCGGGGCAAACGCAGAACTGAGTGGGATTTGTCTCCTTAACTATCGTGGTATCAACTGCGGCTTGAGGCCACGCGCTTGAGGAACGAGAGTTCCTGCAAGACACGGCCAGTGCCTTCTGCGACAGCCGTTAGCGGGCTTTCGCCGATATGCACCGGCAGGCCGGTTTCCTGCGCCACCATGCGGTCAATGCCGCGCAGCAACGCCCCACCACCAGCCATCACGATACCCCGGTCCACCAGGTCGGCGGACAATTCTGGCGGGCAGCGTTCCAGCGTGATGCGGATTGATTCCAAAATACTGTTGAGAGGTTCCTTCAGTGCCTCGCGTATCTCCTCGGAGCGGATGGTCAGCGTTTTGGGCAGACCTGCGGCCAGATCACGGCCTTTGACTTCCAGCGTCAATTCCTGCTCCAGAGGAAAGGCCGATCCGATCCGGATCTTGATCTCCTCCGCGGTGCGTTCACCGATCATCAAGTTATAGGCACGCTTCATGTGGGCGATGATGGTCTCGTCAAACTCATCTCCCCCTACGCGCAAGCTGCGGCTGAACACGATACCTGCCAGCGAGATGATCGCTATCTCGCAAGTACCGCCGCCGATATCCACAATCATGTTGCCCGCCGGTTCGTGAACCGGCAGACCTACGCCAATGGCCGAAGCCATCGGTTGTTCGATCAGATAGACCTCTCGCGCTCCGGCATGCGTGGCGGAATCTTTCACCGCCCGCTTTTCCACTTCAGTAATACCTGAAGGCACCGCCACCACCACCCGGGGGGCGATCAATTTCCTATGGTGAACCTTTTGGATGAAGTGCCGCAACATCGCCTCCGTGATCTCGAAATCCGCGATCACGCCGTCCTTCATTGGACGAATGGCGACAATATTACCCGGGGTGCGCCCAAGCATCCGCTTGGCTTCCTCACCCACGGCGAGCACATTGGTGGTCCCCGCCTCAATGGCGACGACCGAAGGCTCACGCAAGACTATGCCTTGGTCGCGAACATAAACGAGTGAGTTCGCTGTCCCAAGGTCAATGCCGATGTCGTTGGAGAACAGGCCTTTAATCTGCGCAAACATGAACTATGCCTAATTGGAATTTATCGTAAGTCGGCTAATTCCTTGGGGTCAAGCTATTTAAGGCAAACCGTGTATTATTTTGCCCAACCGTCACCAATAACACTAACAATTCAGCATCCAATATATCGGGCAGATCCTCCTAATCGCGTTACACCAAGTGCTCGAATCATATTTAACCCAACTCACACCTTTTACGAACTGCTGGTAATCAGCGATGAACAGCGAAGATTTCCTCCCTAACGCCGACGATAGCGGATAAGGCTATGCATAGGATGGATGAAACGGAACTGGTCACGACGGTATTCCAAGGACGGATAAACAGGATTGTAGCTGGTGAGACGCACCATCTCGTTATTCGGGCCGTAGGTGTGGTAGAGCTTGAAGAGGACATCGCCAGACTCTTCCAGACGCGCGACGACGACATCACCGTTACGCGGTTGTTCATTCGGGAGGAAGATGACGCGGTCACCAGACTTGAACTCAGGCGTCATGGAGTCGCCCTCCAAGATGAGCGCGTATGCGTTGGGGTCTTGGCAATCGCTGTTCAGGTATTCATCGATCTGGGCGGACAAATCGGCAAAATCACCCCCCTGCCCCGCTGAGGCCCAACTGACTACGGGAACGCTATGGCTTTTACCTTCGGCCTGCCATTGCGCAGCCAAGGCGCGAGGTGCCGTGGAGTCATCACCATAAAACCATGGGATAGGACGATTGTAGGTTTCGGAAATCTTCTGGATCTTGGCGGGATGCGGCAAGGTCTGGGCCATCTCCCATGACTGCACGGAACGCAATGCAACATCCATGGCATCAGCAGCTTGACGTTGAGACCAACCTTTAGCGATGCGGCAATCCAAGAGGCGTTTTGCCAGCATCTGCTTCTTTTCTGCATTTTTCATTTGACGAAATCCCTTGATTACGACACTTTATATGCAGCAAGGAGGCCGATATGGCAACAGAAAAAGAAGTAAAAGCAGTATCAGATGATTTTACCAACTCAAAATGGATAATTGCAGGTTATTTGTGCCATCGTCACGAAGAGTGTTCATATCTACATATCAAGATACGTTGATTTTTAATTTGATGAAGAATCATTTCGTGTTTAGATTCAGCAGACAAATGGGTGCCAGATAAGTGGTTCCCTTTTACATAAACGTGGCTACGTCATCTAAATATACGGTTGGTTCGGGCGAGGTGCTGGAGAAGCTTCTGCGGGAGCGCATTGTCATCATCGATGGTGCGATGGGTACAACCATCCGCACGTACGGGATGAAGGAAGCGGATATCCGTGGGCAACGCTTTGCCGACTCGAAGAAGGATCTGCTGAATAACGGCGATCTCTTTTCGCTGACGCAGCCGAAGATGATCTGTGATATTCACCGCCGCTTCCTCGAGGCGGGTGCGAATATCATTGAGACGAATACCTTCTCTGCGACGAGCATCGGGCAGAGTGAATTCTTCGTGGATGATCCGCGTGAGCATGGTGGGCGGAAAGATCCGGAGTTTTACCAGAAAATCATCGACGATAAGTTCCTCAATGAACTGGCTTGGGAGATAAACGAGCAATCCGCCCGGCAATGTCGCGAGTGGGCAGATCGGATTGCGAACAAGGATGGCAAGCCGCGTTTTGTTGCTGGTGCAGTAGGACCGCTGACCGTCTCGCTCTCGAACTCACCGGATGCGGATGATGCAGGTTTCCGCGTGGTGACTTTTGACCAGGTGAAGGCGGCGTATCGCAACCAGATCCGGGCGCTCATTGCGGGTGGTTCGGATATCTTGATGGTGGAGACGATTTTTGATTCGTTGAATGCGAAAGCGGCGCTGGTCGCCATTCAGGAAATCTTTGACGAGGACAAGGTCAAGTTGCCCGTCATCATCTCTGCAGCCGTCGGGCGGGGCGGCGAAACAATGATCTCGGCGCAGACGGTGGAGGCGTACTGGAATGCGATGAAGCATATTCAGCCACTGGCGATCGGACTGAACTGCTCGCTCGGGCCGGACTTGATGAGGCCGTTCCTAGAGGAACTCGCCACGAAGTCCGATGCCTTCATCTCATGCTATCCGAATGCCGGCCTGCCAAATCCGCTCTCCCCTACTGGCTTTGACCTGAAGCCGGAGGACATGGGGAACTATCTCACGGATTTCGCGCAGGGTGGTTTGATCAACATCGCGGGCGGGTGCTGTGGTAATACGCCGGAGCATATCGCGGCGATCGCGAAGGCGCTGGAAGGGAAGCATCCACGAGAAGTGGCGGCGAAGACCGGGCGTAAAATTTTCAACGCACCCGCTTCCCCTGCTCCTTCAACGCAAGTGAATGAACCGACCAAGCCTTTACGCTTAAGCGGATCGCAGCCTTTTACGCAACAGATCGGCACGTATCTCATGATTGGCGAGCGGACGAATGTGGCGGGGTCGCCGAAGTTCGCGAAGTTAATCAAGGAAGGGAAATACGAGGAGGCAGTCAGTATCGCACGTCAGCAGGTGGAAAATGGCGCGAACGTCATCGATATCTGCATGGATGAGGGCATGATCGATGGTGTAGCCGCGATGACGCGATTCCTGCAATTGCTCGCTTCGGAGCCGGAAGTAGCGAAGGTGCCGTTCATGGTGGATTCCTCGAAGTGGGAAGTCATCGAAGCTGGCCTGAAATGCCTACAAGGCAAAGGCATCGTGAACTCCATCTCGCTGAAGGAAGGTGAGGAGAAGTTCCGCGAGAACGGGCACAAGATTTTGAAGTATGGCGCGGCGGTGGTCGTGATGGCTTTTGATGAAAACGGCCAGGCGGCGACATATAACGACAAGATCCGCATCTGCGAGCGGGCTTATAAGATATTGGTGAACGAGGTGGGCTTCCCGCCGGAAGACATTATTTTTGACCCGAACATCCTCACTGTCGCGACTGGTATCGAGGAGCATAACAACTACGGCGTGGACTTCATCGAGGCGACGCGTTGGATCAAGAACAACTTGCCGCACGCGAAGGTCAGCGGTGGTGTGTCCAACATCTCTTTCAGCTTCCGCGGTAACAATGCGGTGCGTGAGGCAATGCACAGCGCATTCCTCTATCACGCGATTGCGGCGGGCATGGACATGGGCATCGTGAATGCCGGCATGCTCGAAGTTTACGAAGAGATCGAACCGGAATTGAAAGAGCTCGTGGAGGATGTGTTGCTGAATCGTCGTCCAGATGCGACGGAGCGGCTCGTGACTCACGGTGAGAAGCTCAAGGCCGCGAGTAGCGGTGTCACTGCCAGTGCCGAGAAGAAGGAAGAAGAGTGGCGCAAGGGCACAGTGGAAGAGCGCCTCTCGCATGCCTTGGTAAAAGGCATCGATACTTACATCGATACAGACACGGAAGAAGCACGGGCGAAGCTGGGCAAGCCGCTCTCGGTGATCGAAGGGCCACTCATGGATGGCATGAGCGTGGTGGGTGACCTCTTCGGTGCGGGCAAGATGTTTCTGCCGCAAGTAGTGAAGTCCGCACGCGTGATGAAGAAAGCGGTGGCTTATCTCACGCCGTTCATGGAGGCAGAAAAAGCGGCGATGGCGGCGGCTGGTCAAACAGTCAAGGCACAAGGCAAAATCGTGCTCGCTACAGTGAAAGGCGATGTGCATGACATCGGCAAGAACATCGTGGGCGTGGTGCTGGCGTGCAATAATTTCGAAGTAATCGACATGGGCGTGATGGTGCCGTGCGAGAAGATTCTCGAACGGGCCAAACAGGAGAACGCAGACATCATAGGCCTCAGCGGATTGATCACACCATCGCTCGATGAGATGACGCATGTGGCGCGTGAGATGGAGCGTCTCGGACTCAAGACTCCCCTGCTCATCGGTGGTGCGACTACGAGTCGTGCCCATACAGCGGTGAAGATCGCTCCGCACTACAGCCAGCCGGTGGTGCATGTGCTGGATGCGAGTCGCGCGGTGCCGGTGACCACCACCCTGCTCAATCCAAATGACAAGAAGGGCTTCGTGCAGAAGCTTAACGACGATTACGAGAAGCTGCGCCAACAACATGCTGGACCACAGCAGAAGCTGATCAGCATCGAGCAAGCGCGAACGAACGCACCGAAGCTGAGCTACGAGGGATTGACGAAGCCGGAGTTCACGGGCGCACGAGTCATCGAGGACATGGACTTGGCGACGTTGCGCGGGTTCATCGATTGGTCGCCGTTCTTCCATACGTGGGAATTGCGCGGGCGTTATCCCTCCATCCTCACACACGAGAAGTATGGCGTGGAGGCGACGAAGCTGTTCAATGACGCGAACAAGTTGATGGATGAGATCATCGCGAAGAAGCTCATCCGAGCGAAGGCGGTTTACGGGTTCTTCCCGGCGAATCGCAAAGGCGCGGATGACGTGGAACTCTTCACGGATGATTCGCGCACGCAGACGCGCACGACGCTGCACTTCTTGCGTCAGCAGCATGATAAGGAAGCGGGTGTGGCGAACTGGTCGCTCGCGGATTTTGTGGCACCAGCAGGCACGGCGGATTATTTCGGTGCATTTGCAGTCACCACGGGCATCGGGCTCGATGATCTGGTGAAGAAATACAAGACAGAGCTGGATGATTACAACGCGATCATGGCGGAGGCGATCGCCGATCGTTTGGCGGAAGCATTCGCGGAGTACTTGCACAAGAAGGCGCGCGAAGAATGGGGCTACGGCAAGACAGAGAACTTGAGCAGCGAAGATTTGATCGAGGAGAAGTATCGCGGTATCCGCCCTGCCCCGGGCTATCCGGCATGCCCAGATCACACGGAGAAGCGGTTACTGTGGGAGCTGCTGGACGTGGAGAAGAAGACGGGCATCAAACTCACGGAATCGTGCGCCATGTGGCCAGGCAGTAGCGTGAGCGGATTCTACTTTGGTCACCCAGATTCAAAATTCTTCGCCGTGGGCAAATTGGAACGCGATCAGGTGCTGGACTACAGCCAGCGCAAAGGAATGACACTTGGGGAGGCTGAGAGATGGTTGGGACCGTGGTTAAACTACGATCCGGCAAAGGTGTAAATGAAAACGCCCGCCGCTGCGATTTGTGCAAACGGCGGGCACTTGAAAAATCACACCACCGTGCCGCTTTCCGTGATGATGCTGCGAACTTTCGCCAGCAACATTTCCGGAGTGTAGGGCTTTTGGATAAAGGCCGCCGGTGTTTTGCTCGTGAAACGGCTGATGACTTCGCTTTCACTGAAGCCACTCATCAACAGCACTTTTACGCCGGGCATGATCATGCGCATGGCATTGAAAGTTTGCTGACCATCCATCTTCGGCATGGTGAGATCGAGAATCACCGCCACAATCAAAGGCCGGTGTTCACGGAACACTTCGAGTCCTTCGGCACCGTCACTGGCGGTCAACACTTGGTAGCCCGCCTCCTGCAAAGCGCGGCGGCAGACGTCACGCACTGTTTCCTCGTCATCTACGACAAGCACTGTGCCGGTCGGTTTTTTAGTCGTAGTGGAATCCGCGTCCTTGCTGCGACGCGATATGGTCGTATCGTAACGTTCCTTGGCTGGCTTGAAGAAGACACGGAAAGTGCTGCCGACATCCTTGGTGCTTGAGACCGTGAGTATGCCACCCTGGCTGCGAACGATTCCCATAACTGCAGGGAGACCGAGTCCGCGACCGACGAATTTCGTGGTGAAGAAAGGATCAAACATCCGTGATTTCGTCGCCTCATCCATCCCGCAACCATCATCCTTTACTTCGAACATCACATACTCATCCTGCAATTTATCAGGTTGAAGGATGACACCGGCAAGCGCTGCTGGATCCGGCAAAACCTTGCGTGTAACAACTTTCACGATACCGGTCTTGCCGTCTAATGCTTCGATGGCATTCATCATGAGATTCATGATCAACTGGCGCATCTGCATAGGATCCCCGAGGATCGGAGGCACGCCAGGTTCACATTCAAAGATTATCTCAGCGCGGCTGGAGTAAGTGGTGCGCAACAGCGTGATGGTGTCACGCGCTATCTCATTCATGTAAACCGGTCCAAGAATGAAACGGCCGCCACCGGCATAGGCAAGCAACTGGCGGCAAAGATCGGCAGCACGTTGAGCATCCTTCTCGATGTCAGTGAGGCAAACTGTCATCTCCGCACCAGCCGCGGAATCCTCCCGCACCATGGCCGCATTGCAGATGATGCCGGTGAGCAGGTTGTTGAAATCGTGCGCGATGCCGCCAGCGAGCACGCCGAGGCTTTCCAGGCGCTGCGTTTCCTGCAAGCGATTGCGCACAAGTTCACGGTCTCTCTCGGCACGCTTGCGTTCCGTGATGTCAACAAATGCGCCGACAGCACCGCGGACACGTCCATCGCGATCGTGCAATGGCGCTGCGAAAGCAATGATGTGGCGGCGCTCGCCGTCTTGAAAAACAATGTCTTCTTCAAACTCCTCTATGTTCACGTCCTTGCTGGCAGCCACCTGAAGCGGGAGATCTTCCGGCTTCAGCCTTACCCCTTGATGCTCTATGTAAAAGTGATGCGGGGCCTCGCCAGCCGGTGCGCTGAGAGATGCGTTTTGCCCCTCCTCCACGCGCAACATCCTGGAAAGAGCGGCGTTGGATTTGATCGTTTTGCAGGCCGGGTCCTGGGCTATGCCGATGCCCACAGGCATCACTTTGAGCAAAGTCTCTAGTTCTTGTATACGTTCTTGAAGGGCCTGATTCAGGCGGCGAACTTCACTTTCTGCTGTTTTCCGCTGCTCTATCTCCTGTTGCAATTCCGCATTCATCTTTGCCATGCCCGGCAACGCCATGGCTTCAGGAAGATGCCTCATCAGGAATAGAACTGTGGCCCAGGAGGCGACAGCGGTAACTACTTTCATCAAACCGGAGATATGATAGATGGGTTTCCAGAAAATGATCGTCTCAATCAGATGCGTAAGTCCGCACGAAAGAATGAACGCCGCAAAGAGCCAGTACAGCTTCGGGTGAGTGATCTCGCTCTTTTTCTGCCGCACATAATAAGCGATCGAGAGTGGAATGGCCGCATAAGCGCCGAAAATAGCAGCGTCTGCCAAAATATGGATCCAACCATGCATCGACGTCCAGGCTCCGCACTCCCACCGTGGTGGAAAGCCCGTTGTGTCGAACAGATTGGCTATGGAAAGAAACATAAAAATAAATTTTATCACCACACACTCTCATCCTCTTGGCTGCGCATGCAGACAATACACCTCCCCCATGAAAACCACCAATCCCGGAAGGAATTTTCTATTCGTAATCCTCTCAAATGCAAGACATAGCGCACCTTTCGATATGCGCAGGAAAATACATGCTTTCGCTTAAATTCCTCCATTGTTTGTCATCTCTGATATAGTAGTCTTGGAGAAACACAAAATGCGTACTTTGATGACCGTGCTCCGGAGTCATAGGGCTTTTAACAGCTGCCATGCCTTGCTGTTAAGCTGGCCGCTGTTGTTCGTTCATTTCAACTTGCAAGCGGCTGACTCCAAGCTCGAATTCAACCGCGATATACGGCCAATTTTATCGGACAAATGTTTTTACTGCCACGGGCCGGACAAGAATCACCGCAAGGCCGACCTGCGTCTGGATGTCCGCGCTGATGCCATCGCGGCTAAAGCCATCATCCCGGGCAAACCGGACGAGAGCGAATTGATCGTCCGTGTCTTCACCACGAATGCAGACGATCTCATGCCTCCGCCGGAGGCGCATAAGACTCTGACTGCCACCCAAAAGGAGATGCTGAAAAAATGGGTGGCACAAGGTGCAGAG
The DNA here is from genome assembly GCA_036405135.1 of Verrucomicrobiia bacterium. Lineage (NCBI taxonomy): Bacteria > Pseudomonadati > Verrucomicrobiota > Verrucomicrobiia > Verrucomicrobiia bacterium. The sequence continues at coordinate 74,890 of DASWYF010000034.1, forward strand.
TATCAGGAGCACTGGGCATATCTTCCGCCCCAGCGCACGACTCCTCCAACTGTTGCCGATACCAAATGGACGCGCACGCCGGTGGATAATTTCATCGCGGCCAGATTGACCGAGAGCAAGCTAACGCCATCCGCCGAAGCTGATCGTCGCACCCTGCTCCGCCGTCTCAGTCTCGATCTCACCGGCTTGCCGCCCACAGTGGCGGAAGTGGAAGCGTTCCTGAGGGATAAAGACCCGAAGGCTTATGAGAAACAGGTGGAACGTCTCCTGCGCTCTCCACACTACGGCGAGCGCATGGCGGTGCCGTGGCTGGACGCCGTGCGTTTCACGGACACCGTCGGCTATCACGGTGACCAGAACCAGAACATCTTCCCCTATCGCGAATACGTCATCAATGCGTTCAATAACAACAAGCGCTTCGACCAGTTCACAATCGAGCAGCTTGCCGGGGACCTGCTGCCGAATCCGACCACGGAGCAGATCATCGCCACCGGTTTTAACCGCCTGAACATGATGACGCGCGAAGGCGGTGCCCAGGCCAAAGAGTATCTGGCCAAGTATGCGGCTGACCGTGTGCGCACCGTTGGCACGGCTTGGCTTGGTTCCACGCTGGGTTGCGCCGAATGCCATGACCACAAGTTTGACCCGTTCACGGCCAAAGATTTTTACGCCATGGCGGCTTACTTCTCGGATGTGAAACAATGGGGCGTTTACAGCGATTACAAATACACGCCTGAGCCGGAGCTTAAAGGCTTCAACAACGAGTTCCCCTTCCCGCCGGAGATGCAAGTGAGCAGCCCTTATCTGAAGGAACGCTCACAGGAACTGCGCTTCAAGCTGCAAGCCATCGCCGATGTCTCCGCTCGCGAAGTGGACAAGGATGCTTACAAGCAATGGCGCGAGCAAAGCCTGATCTGGTTGAAGAAAAATCCGAGCGGCTGGAACTCGCCCGCCGACATCGCCATCAGCACGGAAAACCTGACCAAGAAAAACGCCAAAGATAAGAAAGCCGTAGCCAAACAGGCGGATTTCTTGAGCGTGACAAATGCAAGGACGGAAGCGGATGGCAGCATTCTTTTTGCCGCGAAACGCAACGGCAGCGACCGTTACGAGATCACCCTGCCGGACATGGACCTGGCTGCTCTGCGGCTGGAATTGCTCCCTGCCTCTGCCGATAAGCCGGGCATCCTCCTTAAGGATGCCACTGCGGCCAACATCAAGTTCAAGGCCGCCTTGAAACGTGCGGGTGAAACCAAGACGGAGCCATTGACCATCGACCACGGCATGGCCAGCCAGTGGGATGAACGCTATAAAGATGGAGCCGCCATCATCGGTGTGCGCGACATGTGGAAGGTATCCAGCAAACATCTGCAAGAGCCACAGACCGCTGTTTGGCAGTTCCAAGCGATCAAGCAGGTGAAAGCGGGCGATGTGCTCGAACTCACCTTGGATGAGAACCCGGCCGCTCGCGTGCGTTGGTCGGTAGCTCCTTTTGCCAATTTGAATCCGCTGGCACCTTTGACGGATGCAGCCGCATTGCTGAACAAGCACAAATCACTGGCGAAATCTGCGGATCTGGCAGAACTCTTCCTGCTGAGTACACAGTCAGACACGAATGCCTTAAAGGAATTCCGGCAAACGCGAACGGATTGGCTGGAATGCCGCGATGGTCAGGCGCAAACGCTTATCACCGTCGCCTGGCAGCCCAGAGATGTCCGCGTTCTACCACGTGGCAACTGGCAGGACGACAGCGGCAAGGTCGTCTCCCCTTACCCGCCGGAGTTTTTGATCCAGAAGAAATCGGATGATTCCCGCCGCCTTAACCGGCTGGATCTCGCCCGCTGGATCGTTTCTCCAGAAAACCCTCTGACCGCCCGTGTCATCATGAACCGGTTGTGGAAACAGTTCTTCGGCAATGGCCTGTGCAACAGCATCGAAGACTTGGGCGCGCAAGGTGAATGGCCCTCGCATCCTGAGCTGTTGGACTGGCTGGCGGTCGAGTTCCGCGAGAGCGGCTGGGACTACCGGCACATGGTGCGCCTCATGGTCAATTCAGCAGCCTACCGCCAGAGCTCCAATCTGAAGAAGGAAGTGATCGAAGCTGATCCGGAGAACCGCTTGTTGGCGTCACAGAATCCGCGCCGTCTGGATGCGGAGTTCGTGCGGGATAACGCCCTCTTTGTCGCCGGTCTTCTGAATCTCGATATCGGTGGGCCCAGTGCCAAGCCCTATCAACCGCCGGGATACTACGAGAGCCTGCAATTTCCGGACCGCGATTACATCGCCCACTTGGATGATCGCCAGTATCGCCGCGGTCTCTACATGCACTGGCAGCGCACTTTCCTGCATCCCATGCTGGCAAATTTTGATGCGCCCTCTCGCGAGGAATGCACCGGTGTGCGCGTTGCCTCCAACACGCCACAACAGGCGTTGACCTTGCTGAACGATCCCTCCTTCGTGGAAGCCGCCCGGGTGCTCGCGCAGGAAGTGATGGAATCTTCCAAGAATGACTCACGCCGTCTTGAAACAACTTTCAAGCGTACACTGGCTCGCGAACCGAAGGAGGCCGAGAAGAAATCGCTCCTCGCATTGCTGAAGCAACAGGAGTCCTTTTACCAAGGGGCCGCAGCCGAGGCGGAAAAGTTGCTGGAGGTCGGCAATTCACCCCGGAACACCGCGCTGCCCGCTCATGAACACGCGGCGTGGACCTCGGTCTGCCGTGTCATCCTGAACTTGCACGAAACCATCACCCGCTATTGACGTATGAACTGGCCCAACTTTTTCAGTTCCGAGTATCACGCCAGCTTGAACCGCCGCACGTTCCTGACACGCAGCGGTCTTGGCCTTGGCTCGCTCGCCTTTGGTTCCCTGCTCTTTCGCAATGGTCAGCCGGTGATGGCGGCCGATGTCCCCCGCAGCTCAGGCAGCGGCGGCATCATCCATCCACCGCACTATCCGGTGAAAGCGAAGCGCGTCATCCACCTTTGCATGGCGGGCGGTCCTTCCCAGGTGGAGACGTTTGATCCCAAGCCCGAGCTGAAGAAGCTCGATGGCCAGCCATTTCCAGAATCGCTGACGAAAGGGCAGCAACTGGCGCAGTTGCAAGGCACCACGCTGAAAGCGCGCGGTTCCTTCGTGGACTTCAAGAAACACGGCAAATCCGGCCAGGAAATCTCCGATCTGTTCCCGCACATCGCGGGGATCGCTGATGACATCTGCATCGTGCGCTCCATGGTCACAGAGCAGATCAACCATGATCCGGCGCACGCGTTCATGAATTCCGGCTCAATCCTCAAGGGCCGTCCCAGCATGGGTTCCTGGCTGCTCTATGGTCTGGGCGCGGAAACGGACAGCCTGCCGGGTTTTGTAGTGCTCGTTTCCCAAGGCAAGGGCGGCGGTGCGCAACCGGTCTCGGCCCGTCAATGGTCCAGCGGCTTTTTGCCCAGCCGCTTTCAAGGCATCCAATTTCAATCGAAGGGCGATGCGGTGCATTATGTCGGTAATCCCGATGGAGTTTGCCAGAGCACACAACGGCAGTTGGTCGAAGAGATCAACCGCCTGAACGGCCAGCTTGCGCAGGATCGCCTGGACCCGGAAATCCAGACGCGCATGAGCCAGTATGAGATGGCCTTCCGCATGCAAACATCCGTGCCTGAATTGACGGACTTCAAGCAGGAGCCCAAGCACATCCTCGATCTCTACGGCGTGAAGGAACCGGGCGATGGCAGCTTTGCTTCAAACTGTCTCCTGGCGCGTCGTCTCGCAGAACGCGGTGTGCGCTTCATCCAGCTTTATCATCGGGCATGGGACCACCATGGTGACATCGAGAAGAACATGCCCAAGGCGGCTTTGGAGACCGATCAAGCCAGCGCGGCGTTGGTGAACGATCTGAAGCAACGCGGCCTGCTGGATAACACGTTCATCATCTGGGGCGGCGAATTCGGCCGTACGCCGATGGGCCAGGGTACGGGTCGCGATCATCACATCCTCTCCTTCTCACTGTGGATGGCCGGTGGCGGCATCAAGCCGGGCACTACTTACGGAGCCACCGATGAGTTCGGATATCGTGCGGTTGAGAATATCGTGCATGTGCGCGACCTGCACGCGACCATGCTTCACCTTTGCGGCATTGATCACAACCGTTTCAGTGTGAAGTTCCAGGGGCTCGACGCCAAGCTCACAGGTGTGGAACAGGCCAAGGTTATCAAAGCGATCTTGGCCTGAGAAACAAAGAGCGGCACGATGCTGCCGGGTAAGCGCAAGCGGTCGTATGAAGCAGAAACCGTTTCGCCACAGCACCATGCCGCCAATTGTTCGCCGTTGCTTTTACTTCAAAGCGGCAGCGACTGACTTCACGTTGTAATCCAACAGCTTGATATAGTCTCCGGCTTGATCGTTTCCACCAACGAGTATCGGAAGATAAAGCACCTTCGCGCCTACATTAGTCGCGACATACTCGGAGGTTTTCTTAGACCGGTTCGGCTCCACGATCACCAATCGTACACCCGCTTCCTTCATCTTGGGAATGAGTGTGCTGATATACGTCGGTGAAGGCTCAATGCCGGGTTTAGGCTCAATTTGACCAGCAACCACCAATCCAAATCGCTTGGCGAAGTACTCGAATGATTTGTGATAGGTGACAACTTTGATGCCTTGGAATGATTGAAGCGATCCGCTCCATTCTTTTGTTTTGGCATCAAGCGCTGTTTCGAAATCGCTCAAGTTCTTGGAATAAACTCCCGCATTTGCTGGATCTACCTTGGAAAAATGCGCGGCCAGATGCTTGGCTACAATCTTTCCATTGTCCGGGTTCAGAAGGTAATGGGGATTGCCGGCAGCATGGACATCCCCTTGAGAACGATCCACCTTGCCTTCCGGCATTTCCAACATAGCCACACCTTCCGAGGCATCCACCCTGCCCTCTCCGCCGCGGATGATCTTTCGATTGCGCGCTCCATCAACCAAGGGAGGCAGCCAGCCGATCTCAAGATCCGCTCCTCCTTCGATCAACACGTCTGCCTTGTTCAGGATGCGCGCGAAGCTCGGCTTTGCATCCACGAAATGCGGATCTTCAGTGCCGCGTGCCAGATTTGTCACATGCACTTTGTCTCCACCAACGGCAATTGCGATGGAGCCGAGGTCTGGGGTGGTGGCCACGACTTCCAGCGCAGCCTGTGCATTCAGTGCGATAAGCAAGCAAAGAAACACGAACAATTTTTTCATACGAGTTCAGGTTTTAGAATTTATGCGCTGCATGAGCACCAAGCACGAACTCGAATTGCAACCAGACGGAGTGATCGATGCCGATGTCCGTGCGGTCGTCGTAATTATACTGCAACCGGACCTTGGAGAACTCGGTCGGGAACCAGGTCAGATTCGGTGAGACACGATAACGCGTCGCACGGAACTTGTCGAAGACACCGTTGAAACCGCCGGTGCCGTCCGGTTCCAGCAAGCCCATCGTCTGATACGAGGCCACATCGCCGGTCACATAGTCGAAGCGCAACCCCGCCACCCAGCCTTTGCGGAAGCCATAGGTCAACTGGCTGTAGAGACCGTAATCCGTCAATTTTTCCGCCGGCAAGATGGCCGGCAAACCGGTGACCGGATCAAACAACTGGCCCACATCAGGATTGCCATCGCCATCCTCATCCGCGAGCAGGCCGTCCGCGTCTTCATCCCAATCGAACGAGCCGGTGCCGTACTTGCGCATCATGGCCTCGGTCTGGAATTGCACGAACGGGAAACCGCCGGAGTGATTCTCCGGTTTCCATTTCCAGGTGAGATCCACTCCATAGATCTCCGTGCGCGTGTTCTCACCGCCGCCGCCATTGGCATTGGGACCGAAGGCGCCGGACACACCAAGCAACAATGTCTGGTTGTCCGTCAGGTTGAACGAAGTCGCCAGACGCGGCGTAATGAGCAAGTCATCGAAACGTTTCATGCCTCGATTGTTGTCCGCATGGCGGAAAGTGAAGGGAATGCCCTCAGCCTCTTCACCGCCATGGGAATGCCCGCCATCACTGCGGAAGCCCGTGGCTGTGGCTCCCTGGCTGTTCTGCAAGCCAAGGAAGAATTCCGTGTACCAAGGTGTCGGCGCGAGCCAGGAAAGACGCGCACCGGGATTGCGCAAGCCATCCGCCCCGAGGAAACGGGCATTCACCAGCGGCGCATCCACAAAGGACCACGAATGCGGGTGCTGCGTATTGATGCGACCGAACTCCGACAGATATTGACCCGCACGAATCTGAAAATTGCCCGGCAGAGCGATGGATTCCAGCCAGGCTTCCTCCAGCTCCACAAAGGTTTCCCCTTCCCCGTCGATGGCGAAGAGCACATTCGCATTCCCCCGAAAGTATGGGTCCACGGCACCGGTGAAATTCGCTTCCAACCCCTGGAACGTGAAGCCGCGCTGGTTCGGGTCGTGACCGCCGATCTGCAAATCATCCAGGTCATTGGCGGTGGAACTGCCCGCGGCAAAAGTGCCGACCAGACCGATGTCCATAAAGGCAGCGCCCTTACGAAGACGGATGGGATCCGTGATACGCCAGGGCTGATCCATCACGGCATCCCCGGTCTTGGCAGTGCCTTCAGCAGGCATGGTGGCGACCTGCTGCTTGATGGTCTGTTGTTCCTGGGTGATGACCGTCTGGTTCTGCTTCAACATCTGAAGCTGCTGTTCCAGCGATTGGATCTGCTGACGTTGCAATTCCTGCTGCTTGCGGAACTCCTCCTGCATCTGCTGGAGCTGCTTTTGCAGTTGCTCCACGGACGGCGCGTTGTTCTGGGCATGGGTCTGGCCACACAGGACCGAGAGCATCAAAGCGGACGATACGGCTACGAGAGATTTCTTGTTCATATTTCCTGACTGCGCGGGCAGCGAACACTGCCAGCGTCTGGGTTCATCATTCGGTTTTTTGCTGACGTGAAGAGGACATCTCCCGGCGTCAGCAAGCCGAGGGATGCTCAGGAAACAGAAGCGATGGGCGGGGCCCGGCCGGACCAGAGGGTCATGATGACCACGGCATAGTCCACACTGTGCGGGCAGTCGATCTCGGCCACCGGCACGAACTCAGGCGGCGGCAAAGGTGCAAAAAAGAAATCGAACGCTACGGAAGCCGAACGGTAGAAGCAGATCGCGCAATGCTCGCTGCTCTGGGACTCATCACTGTCATGGTGGTGATGCGCATCCCCCGCGTGATAATGATGGTCGTGATGGTGATGAGCATCATGATGCTCATGCGCCCCATGCACGCCGTTCAAGCTGAGCACACCGGCCACCAGCAGCCAAAACGCCAGCAGGGCTCCGAAGCCCGGACGACGCAGCAGCCAGTTGATACGGCGTAAACTCATTTGCAATTCGTTTGCAATTAAACCACAAAACCCCGGACACGCAAGTTCTTTGTGTCCGGATGAAATAGGAACGGCTTAGCCGTTCTTGCCGCAGCAATGCTTGAACTTCTTGCCGCTGCCGCAAGGGCATGGATCGTTGCGGCCCACTTTGGGACCGGTGCGCACGGGCTTGACCTTGGACATCGCCTCCGTCGCCTCATTGACCATCTCACTGCCCTCGCCCGCCTGCTGTTTCGATTCCGCAAAGGCACTGGAGGGCTGTTGGTGCAGCGTCTGCTTCGGCAGGTTCAGCATGAACTGCTCAAACGCCATGAAGCTGGACGCACTGCGGAAGATGTTGTGGCAGGCTTCCGTCTTGATGCTGTCCATCAACTCCTCGAACAGCTTGAATGCCTCCGCCTTGTACTCGATCAACGGATCGCGCTGGCCGAATTGACGCAGGCCGATCGCGGTGCGCAAGCCATCCATCGTGTAGAGATGCTCCTGCCACAGCTTGTCGATGGCGCTCAGAATCGTGTAACGCTCGATCGCCTTCAGCGCATTCTTGTCCTGCTCGTACTGGACTTTGATCATGTAGGCGTCACGGACGGCCTTGATGATGAAAGTGCAGACGGAAAGCTGCTCGGCGCTCAAACCATCAAAGACCGAGCCCGCCACGGGTTGCTGATCCCCGGCATTAGCCGCTTTGAGGATCTCTTCTTCGGGGATGCCGACCGGGAAATTCAGGTTCGCCCATTCGGCCAGCGCGCGGATGTTCCACATGTCCGGCCCTTCCTCATGCGAGGTGTTTTGCTGCACCTTGGAGATGACCACTTCCTCCATGATGTCCAGCAAACGGTCCTGCACATCGTCCGACTGGATGATCTCATTGCGGAAGCCGTAGAGGACTTCACGCTGCTTGTTCATCACGTCGTCATACTCCAGCGTGCGTTTGCGCTGCTGGAAGTTGTGCTGTTCGACGCGTTTCTGGGCCGTCTCGATGGAGCGGTTCAGCAATGGATGTTCCAACTCCTGCCCTTCTTCCAGGCCCACCCGTTCCATCAGCTTGCTGATGCGGTCAGAACCGAAGAGACGCATGAGATCGTCTTCCAACGAGATGAAAAAGTGCGAGGAACCCGGATCGCCCTGGCGCGCACAACGGCCGCGCAACTGGCGGTCGATACGGCGGGACTCATGACGCTCCGTGGCGATGACGTGCAAACCGCCCAATTCGGAAACACCCGGCCCCAATTTGATGTCCGTACCACGACCGGCCATGTTCGTGGCGATGGTCACAGCGCCGCGCTGCCCGGCACGGGAAACGATCTCAGCCTCCTGCTCGTGATACTTGGCGTTCAACACCGCGTGCACGATGCCTTCCTTCTTGAGGATACGAGAAAGGAACTCGCTGACCTCGACGGAGATCGTACCGACCAGAATCGGGCGACCAATCTTGTGGATTTCCTGGATCTCCTTTAGGACGGCGGCGAATTTCTCGCGACGTGTCTTATACACCGTGTCGTGCTTGTCATTGCGCAGGCACGGACGGTTGGTCGGAATGACCAGCACACCCAGCTTGTAGATGTCGAAAAATTCCTGCGCTTCCGTCTCCGCCGTACCGGTCATGCCGGCCAGCTTGTGATACAGGCGGAAGTAATTCTGGATCGTGATGGTCGCGTAGGTCTGCGTCTCTTCCTCGATGGTGACGCCTTCCTTCGCTTCCACGGCCTGATGCAAGCCCTCGCTCCAACGGCGGCCCGTCATCTTGCGGCCCGTGTTCTCATCCACGATAACCACCTTGTTGTCCTCCACGACGTACTGAACATCCTTCTCGTAGAGGCAGTAGGCTTTCAGCAACTGGGCGATGCTGTGGATGCGTTCGGCCTTGGCCTCGAACTCGCCCTGAATCTTCGTCTTCAGTTCAGCCCGCTTGCGGACATCCTGCTCGGGGCCGTTGTCGATCTCATGATACGCGCTCACGATGTCAGGCATCATGAACGCATCCGGATCTTGCGGACTCAGGAATTCACGGCCTTTTTCCGTCAAATCTGCTTCATGGCTCTTCTCCTCGATGGCAAAGAACAACTCTTCCTTCTGCGCGTAGAGCTCTTTCTTCGTCTGGTCGGAGTGCAGTTCCAAGTCTACCTTGTTCAGCATCCGCAGATTTTCGGCATCCTCCAGTAGACGCGCCAGACCTTCAGCCTTGGGCTGGCCTAAGCGCACGCGATACAGCAAGACGCCGATCTCTCTTTCTAAATTCCCTTTATCGCCTTCGATGCCTCCGCCCTTGAGCTTTTTGACGAGTTGTTCGGCCTCATCGATATAGCGGCTGCACAAACGGCGTTGCGATTGCACCAGTGCTTCGATCCCCGGTTTAAGCACCTCGTAAATCTTATTGTCGCGGGCCACGACCGCAGGACCGCTGATGATGAGCGGCACGCGCGCTTCATCGATCAAGATGGAGTCCACTTCATCCACGATGGCGAAGTAATGTCCGCGCTGCACCTGGTCTTCCTTGCGCGTGGCCATGCCATTATCGCGCAAATAATCGAAACCGAACTCAGCATTGGTGCCGTAAGTGATGTCGCAATTGTATTGCTCGCGACGCACGCCAGGCGGCTGGTCATGGAGGATGCAACCGACAGTCAAACCGAGAAAGCGATACACCGCCCCCATCCAGTCACTGTCACGGGCCGCGAGATAATCATTCACCGTCACTACGTGCACACCACGACCGGACAAAGCATTCAGATACGTCGGCAACGTACCGACGAGCGTCTTACCTTCGCCCGTGGCCATTTCCGCGATCATCCCGTTGTGCAGGCCCATACCACCGATCAACTGTACATCGAACGGCACCATCTCCCAGCGCAAGGCATGGTCACGCACCATGATGTCCTTGCCGCAAAGACGGCGGCAGGCATTCTTCACCACGGCAAAAGCCTCAGGCAGAATGGCTTCAAGCTCGCGCTTGAGCTGGCCGTTATCCTGTATCTGGGATAACTTTTGCTTCCAGAAAGCGGTCTTTTCGCGCAGAACTTCGTCCGGCTTGGACTGCAACTCCTTCTCCAGCTCGTTAATCTTGGCGACTATCGGCTGCATGCGCTTGATCTCGCGCTCGTTTTTGGAGCCAAAAATTTTCTTAAGTACTAACCCTATCATGTGTCTTACGTCCGGTTATATCGGAAGGCAAACGCTACGGGAACGCACCCACAGCGTCAAAGCATTAAAGGCCACTCAAATTAGCACTGCTCTCAGGCAGTCGCCAATCGGTCTTCTTGCTTCTTGCCCGCTTTACCGCCTTTCCCGTCTGGTTTGACAGGAGGCTCTCCATCTCCTTTGTGCAAATTCTTCGCACTGCCCCAAAACTTGATGGGCAACAGTCCTAATCCGATCAACGCCAACTGGCTGACCATGAACACCATAAGCCATTTGAAGGCCGAATCCATAAAGCCGTAGCTGTGCAGGCCGATGCCTAGCATGTTCGTGCCGAACCATGACCAGGCGGTCACAATATTGCCGAAGATGGCCATGTTCATGATTCCCCGCTCTTTCACCATGCCACCCCAGCGGGCATGGAGGATAAGCGCATTCCACAGCACGATAATCAGGGCACCGTTTTCTTTCGGATCCCAGCCCCAGAAACGGCCCCAGGATTGGTCTGCCCAGATGCCACCCAATACCGTTCCCACGAAACTGAACAACGTGGCGAAACAAACGATGCCATACACCATGCGGGATAGCGCCTTGCTGATCTGGTCAGTCAATCCCGGCGTGAACACACCGCGAGCCAGATATACGATCGCTAAGAAACCAGCCACAAAGGTGGACGCGTATCCCAAGGTGATGATCACGACATGTGTCGCCAGCCAGAAATTTGTGTCCAGCACAGCTTGCAACATCTGCAAAGTATCGCCCCCCAAGGAGAGATTGTGCGCCACCACGAGCGTGATAAAGCCGATCATGGAGCCTACGACAGATCCGATGCCATCCCTGTAAAACCGTTCCAAAATCAGCCCTAAAATGACAGAACCCCAACCGATGAAAATGGCGGATGAATAAAGGTTCGTCACCGGCGGACGTCCCTCCAGCCACATGCGGAAAATCAAACCCGTAGTGTGGATGATTAAACCCACCACGATCAGCCAGAAGGCTGAAACTCGCAGCCATTTGCTCATGTTGAACCATGAGAAGCACGCCAGCAGGAAAGCGATCACATAAAGAGTCATCGCGCGGTAGAATGCTTGCATACTATTGTAGAGATGCTCTGCATTCGCTTTTTTGAGCTGTTTGGTGAACTCGGGCTGCAAACTGGCCACATACTCGTTGATCTTGCTGTTGAACGTTGCCACATTGCCGCTCTTGTAGGCGGATACGATGGCACCGTAATACTCCACCGAATTGTGCAATTTCTCACCACGGGCCGCTTCCAGCAACGCATCGCCTATCCGCATCCATTCATCTTTTGGAATCTCAGGATGGTGTGGAGGCACGATCAAGGGGGCTTCGAAACGGCTCATCGCATCAAATCTCTGCGCGTAATCTACAAACTTGTCGAAAACGGCTTCGTCATATTGCTGGCCTGCTTGCTGAGCCCGCACGGCGGCCACGCCCGGACTGATCAATGACTTATATTCCGCTATCTCTGCCGCCCAATCCTTGGCGTTGGGCGGTTGCAACGTGCTCTTGAGACGCATATACAGCACCAGCCGTTCATGCAGTTTCATCACGGCCTGCTCGAAGGGATTGCGATGCTCCGCTTTGATTTTTGCCACGCGGCCCTGCTCGTTGGTGAACGTGCTCATCGCGTTTTGGTCAGGCAGGATCTCATTCCATGAATAATGCTTTCCATCCTGCCCGGCCGCCTCGTTCTTCTCAGGCAGCTTGAGCATTGAAACCAGATCCGGATGGTCAATCCGGAACACTTTGCGGGCATCCGCGATTTCCGGCTTGATCATCACCTCGGCCAGCCACTCGATGGCAGGCATGGTGCGTTTCTCCTCTTTCAGATAAAGGCTCTGTTTTTCACGTATTTGCAGCAGTGAATTGCGCGCCAGAGAATCCATGGGCTGGAAACGGCCATTGAATGACGCCGGCAGCTTGCCGAACGCGTTATAATCAAAGCCGTCGGCAGAGATGGCTTTGCCCGTTAGCAAAACCATGAATGCGGCGAGATACAGAGTTAAAAAACTTCTCATGCGGTCCTCCGTTTCGAGACAAATGCGACGAGGTGGATCATGAATTGAACGGTCAGTCCAAGCCCCACGACCAAGCACCCGACATAAGGTGTAAGCCAGCTTGGATTGCGTACCACCTGCAGCACGCTGGTCCCGCGGTTGCGGTCCAGCTCGTCCTTGCCCATCTGGCTCTGAAAAAACGTCAGCCCGGAATAACGCAACGGGTTGTTCATAAAGATATCCACCTCCCGTTTCTCCTGGGTGGCTGGATTCTCGATGAGCACACGGCTGCGGAAATCCTTCGGTATTTCCGTGCCGGGATAAACTGCATGTGTTGTCTTCAGCAAAGTCATGCCGAACGGCTCGTAGTTTCGGACGGGACGCAATGCCAGGGAATACTTTTTGTCCCCGAACTCCAAAATTTGCGGCGGACTTAACGCCCTGACTACGGAATCAGCGATCTGAGGGCCAAATTTCTTTGTGTAAGAGAAATGCACACCGCCGATCAATCCCCCATCCGAAGACCATCCGGGCAACACCCACAGGCCGTGATTCACATTATCCGAGACGACCTCCACCAATGCCGTGGGCACATTTTTCTCATCCATTTTTTTCGTCAGTGGCTCGCTCACGAAATCAAATCGCTGCGCTACACCATTCGTGGTCAACGGCGCATTGGTCGCCATCATCGGAGCACGGAATTCAAAATTTGAATTGTTCCACAATTCTTTGATTCTCAGTGTGAACGGCAACTTCTCATGCTTGATCTCTCCGCCTGATTTTAGCAGTGACAAAGGAACCACCACGGCCTCTTCATTGTCTGCATCCACATCGGAAACCACAGCAAGTTCATAAGCCATCGAGCTTTCGGAATAGAATTTCTTCTCCCCTTCAGCGAAACGCAGTTGCGTCTCCCGAGAAAACAGATCCGTGGCCAATTGCCCCACCAATAACATGATGATGCCGACGTGCGTCAAAAAGATGCCGGACTTCTTCCAACCCCATTTGAAACGCGTGAAATGGGCAGCCAGCAGGTTGATGAGCAAGGCCGTTCCCAGCAGATAACCACCCGGCAACGGAATCGGCACCTTGCTGCCAAAGAAACTGAACCACGGCACGAACCAGTGTTTGAAGTAACGCTCCTGCGCGTTGTAGAGACCTTCATCCGCCTGCGCCACTGTCCCCACAAACACGAGCACCACGCTGAACGCGAGCAAGATCACCGTCAGCTTGAGCGATGAGATTGTTTTCCAAATTTTTTCCATGCGAGCTAACTGCTAAAATTGAGGCTCTGTTTTGGCGAAAGCTATGAACGAAGCTTTATGTGTTTCCACTAATGCCGTGTTGCCACGCAACTTGTAAAAGAACCATTGGCCACCGCGTGGCACGATCGCACCCAGCATCCGATCACCTTTGTTATCCATGTCCACTAACACTGCTTTAGGATTCGTCGGATCAAGCGGTTGCAACATCTTCGCCAATCCCGCTTCATCCACTGGAGGCAGCTTCACCTGGCCCAGCCAACGGTTCACATTCGCCAGGTTGCCGCCGGTATCACTAGGAAAGACGCTCACAGTCACCTCTCCGGTTGCATCTTTTTCTCCAGTCACCTGATATTTGGCGACCTGCATGGCACCAGGCGCCACCACTTTCCAACCCGTTGGTAATTTCAAATCGCCATCCGCCGACGCTGGCGAAGAAACTGCTGAGGTTGTGGTCGGCATGGCAGAAGGCGTGCCGAACTTCACCGATTTGATGAACGCCAAAAAGTTGTCCTTCTCTTTCGCGACCAACTCATCATCACCGGATATTTTGTAAAACCAGCTGGTATCCGCGGTGTGTTGCATGGCGGTGACGATGCGTGTCTTCTCCTCACCAGTGCCCACCAGATCAAAAAGTTTGCCTTTGGTGCCCGCCACTTCCACCTCTGACAAAACACCCACCGTCTCCTCCCGGGAAATCTCAGCGAGCCCGAGTTGCTGACGCCACATATTCACCACTTCGGTTTCGCGATTGGCCAAAGGCGGCAAAGGCGCGATGGAGACATTGGCTTTCTGACCATTGCCGCCATCAATATTGAAATTCGCCACGCTGACTTGGTTAGCCGGAATCTCCGTCCAACCGGCGGGAACCTGATAAGTCAATGAAGGACGGGCTGGGCGTTCTGATGCCACAGCGGGAGTTTCGCCATGGTCATGCCCATCACCGGGAAAGTGTTCAGGCCCGGCTACTTCCACCGTCTTTTCCTTGGGCACTTGATAAACCCGGATTGTTTCCGGCTCACTGCATCCGGCCAAAAACAAGCTGCCGGACGCGATCGCCGAAGACCAAACTTTATGTGTTAAACGTTTTGCCACAGAACTTTCTAAACTAGCTTTTGCCCTTATCAGGAGGCAACAAAATACCCATTCCAAAACCGGTTACCTGCCCTAAAACGGTTTAATTCGCCGTATTCGACAAACGAAGTTGAAAAACTATTCAAACACCGTTGAAGAAATAAGCCCGGCTTACGGATGGCATTGACGCCACCCTTTGCAACGGTTCGTTTGACGGTCCTTATTACGATCATCTTCATGAATGAAATTTACCACTTTTGGGTGATACGATAAGCCCTCGGTGCGGCCGGTGAGTTCCATGAAACAAAATCACAGAAAATATCTCTCAAAAGCTTCCAGTTGGATTTCCTCTGCTCCTGCGTTAGAATGCAGATGTCATGGCTGAGCCACTTTCGAAACCACAATCTCCTGCTCCCGATGATTTACCATCTCTAGCCAGTGCCGTTGCGACCACCATTCCTGCAGCAGAAGCCAATGCAGTTGAGCCTTCTCCGGTAAAACAGCTTTCTAAAGAAGAACAGATGGCTGCTTTTGAAGAAGATCTGAAATATAACGACTGGGGCCACCAACCCTGCTAGCCTGTGAACCATGGCTGTGTTCCTCGGAGGAACCAGCCGCAGCGAACGGTCTTGTATTCGAGCGTTCGAACTAAAACAGCTTTCTCCCGTTTCCCACGCTGCGACTGATCCCTAAGCGGGATACAGTCGCGATCCAAAAAAGAAAAAGCCTCCGGTGATGACCCGGAGGCTTTTGCATTTCTTAGATCCTTGAAACCGATCAGTTGATCGCCATCGTCAGCAGGAATTCGATGTTGCTGCGCGTCTTCTTCAGCTTGTTCAGCATCAATTCCATCGCCTCGACCGGCGGCACGCCCGTGAGCGCACGACGCAGCATGACCACGCGGCCGTATTCGTCCGGATGATACAGCAGCTCTTCTTTGCGAGTGCCGGACAATTCGATGTTGATCGAAGGGAATATGCGCCGGTCCACCAAATGGCGGTCCAAGTGAACTTCCATGTTACCTGTGCCCTTGAACTCTTCGAAGATCACTTCATCCATGCGGGAGCCGGTATCCACCAGCGCCGTGGCGATGATCGTCAACGAGCCGCCCTCTTCGATGTTACGGGCTGCACCGAAGAAGCGCTTCGGCTTGTGCAACGCGTTCGCATCCACACCGCCGGACAGGATCTTGCCGGAGTGCGGTTGCACCGTGTTGTAAGCGCGTGCGAGACGCGTGATGGAGTCGAGCAGGATGACGACATCCTTCTTGTGCTCGATCATGCGCTTGGCCTTCTCGATCACCATCTCAGCCACTTGCACGTGACGCTCAGGCGGTTCGTCGAACGTAGAAGCGATCACTTCCGCCTCACGGCAGGTGCGCTCCATGTCCGTCACTTCCTCAGGACGTTCGTCGATGAGGAGAATGAAGAGGTAGCACTCAGGATTGTTCTTGATGATGGCGTTCGCCAGCTTCTGCATCAGCACCGTTTTACCCGTGCGAGGCGGAGCGACGATCAGACCGCGGCTGCCTTTACCGATCGGACAGACCAAGTCCAGCACGCGTGTGGAGTATTCTTCCGAACCGGTTTCCAAGAGGAAACGCTTGTTCGGGAACAACGGCGTGAGGTTGTCGAAATGCGTCTTGTCCTTCGCCTTGTCCGGCTCTTCGTGGCCGACAGATTCCACTTTCAACAGAGCGAAGAAACGTTCCTTTTCTTTCGGCGGACGGATCTGACCGGCGATGATATCACCGGTCTGCAAATCAAAACGGCGGATCTGCGAGGGCGACACGTAGATGTCTTCCGGGCAAGGCAGGTAATTGAAGCTCTGCGAGCGCAGGAAGCCGAAGCCTTCCGGCAAGATTTCCAGCACACCTTCGCCGAAGAGGATGCCGTTACGTTCGGCATTCTTCTGCAGGATCTGGAAGATCACTTCGTGCTTCTTCATCGTGCCGAAGTTCTCGATCCCCATCTCCTTAGCCATCTTGTTCAGCTCACCGATGGCCATCGCCTGGAGCTGACTGATGTTGATGCGGATCTGCGGCTGTCCCGGGTTGGTATTACGCGGAGCCTCTTCTTCGTAATGCTCTTCCACCGCATGCTTCGGCGGTTCCAATTCATCAGAAGAAGAAATCTTCCGCGAAACTGGTGCAGGAGCAGGTGCGACTGCTCTGGGAGCCGGAGCCGGCGCTGCGGGCTTCACCGGAGCGGGTGCGGGCGGAGCTGTGGGGACAACTTTGACGGGTTCTGGCTCCGGAGCAGGTGCTGGGGTTTCCACTGCTTCCGGTGCTTCAATCAATGACGGCTGTTCCGCTTCAGGTGCGGACGCTTTCTTTGCTGCTTTCTTAGCAGCCTTTTTGGGTACTCGTGCCATATGTCTAAATGCAAAAAATGCGCCAGTGCTTAACCGCGGCTGGCGCATATATTGACCCTAATGCCGAGAATCTGTTCGAGATCCGCGTATTCGGGGATTTGTTGGTGACTGAACGGTATTGCTACCGGGGGTTCAGTGCGGGGTTCCTTAATACCACACGTTTAGTATGGCAGTGGGAACTTGGCGGTTAAGCGCTTCACACGTTCGCGCACAGAGTGTGCTGCGTCAATGTTTTTTATGTCTTTAAGCACTTCGCTGATCATGTCGGCGATCTCCGCCATTTCAGCCTCTTTCATGCCGCGAGTAGTCACGGCCGGTGTGCCCAAACGGACGCCGCTGGCCTGGAACGGCGAGCGTGTCTCAAAAGGAATCGTGTTCTTGTTCGTCGTGATGCCCGCTTCATCGAGCGCGATCTGGGAGTCCTTGCCCGTGATGCCCTTGGCACCCACGTCCACCAGCATGAGGTGGTTTTCCGTGCCACCGCTCACGAGGCGGTAGCCGTTCTTGATCATGCCCTGTGCGAGCGCAGCGGCATTCTGCACGATCTGCTGCTGGTAAGATTTGAACGTCGGCTGCAGAGCTTCCTGGAAGCAAACTGCTTTCGCGGCGATGACGTGCATGAGCGGCCCGCCTTGAATGCCCGGAAACGCCTGCGAATCAATCTCTTTCTGATACTTCGCCTTGCACATGATCAGGCCGCCGCGAGGTCCGCGAAGGGTCTTGTGCGTGGTCGTCGTCACGAAATCCGCATACGGAACCGGACTCGGGTGAATGCCTGCAGCGACGAGACCCGCAATGTGTGCGATGTCTGCCAGCATGAGCGCGCCCACCTCTTGCGCGATCTCGCTCATGCGCTTGAAATCAATGATGCGCGGGTAAGCGCTCGCACCCACCGTGATCATCTTCGGCTTGTGCTCACGGGCCATCTGCGCAAGTTGATCGTAATCGATGCGCTCGTCTTCCTTGCGCACACCGTAGTGCACGATCTCGAAGAACTTGCCGGAGAAATTCGCCTTGTTGCCATGGGTCAAGTGACCGCCGTGGCTCAAGTCCATGGTCAGCATCTTGTCACCGGGCTTCAGCATGGCGAAGTAAACGGCCATGTTTGCACCGGAGCCGGAGTGCGGTTGCACGTTCGCGTGTTCAGCCCCGAAGAGTTGTTTGGCGCGATCGATGGCCAACTGCTCCACCAAGTCCACATTCTCGCAACCACCGTACCAGCGCTTCGCCGGATAACCCTCGGCGTACTTGTTCGTCAACACCGAGCCTTGCGCTTCCATCACGGCGGGGCTGGTGAAGTTTTCGCTCGCGATGAGCTCGATGTTTTCCTGTTGGCGTTGGCGTTCCTGACCGATCAATTTGGCGATCTCAGGGTCCACTTGGGCGAGGGTCTGGGCCGTAGGGCCGCAGCACGTAGAAGCAGTTTTCTCCATCTTATTTACTCGTCTTTCATGCCGTCCGCCTTCAAAGCGGGCGTTCAAAAATGTATCCACGATGCGCTTGGCCAGCTCGGTGGTCACCAGCTTCTCACCGAGACAAAGCACGTTCGCGTTATTATGCTGGCGGCTGAGCGCAGCCATCTCTTCATTGAAAACCAAAGCGGCACGGATACCGGGCACCTTATTCGCTGTGATGCTCATGCCCACACCGGTTGTGCAGACCAGAATGCCTTCATCCGCCTGATTCCTCACGACGCATTGTGCGACTGCATGCGCGAAGTCCGGATAATCCGTGGATTCAGTGGACAGTGTACCTAAATCTTCCACCGTCATCCCCTGCTCTTGCAGATGATTCTTGAGCGCTTCCTTCAACTTGAAACCACCGTGATCAGAACCGATTGCTACTGTCTTCTTCATGGATGCGTGAACCGGAGCCGCTGCGGCTTCCGTCTGTTCAATAAATTTTACTGCGGACTTCACGCCCGCTTCGATCTCGTCACGGCACATCGCGTAGACGTGATAGGGCGAGCCGATGGGGTCGGAGATTTCTTTATCGTAACCTTCCACTGAATCATCAAACTCGCGGAGCAGGAACGCCTTCTCTGCCGCATGTGGATACATGTAGATCAGGCTATCCAGATGGCTCTGGGTCATGCCGAAGATGTAATCCGCCTGATCTACCAACTGGCCCGTCACCATGCGGCTTGTCTGCCGGGAGATATCGATGCCCTTCTCGCGCATCGCGGTCACGGAATGCGTGCTGGGTACCTGGCCGTTCATCGCCCCGACACCCGCGGAGATGATGCGAAAACCCTTCCGGTTTTTCACCGCGTCACGGAAGAAACCTTCCGCCATGGGACTGCGGCAAATGTTCCCGGTGCAAATCACCAAAATTGTAATCTCGCCAGCCATCAAAGTCGTTAAAAGTGGGATGCTAACGCCGAATCGTCAACGGCGAAATCCCGTTGTCGTGAGAATGTTTAAATTGACTCTACCGCCCCGGGGCAACCCTATTTCTTGCTTTTATAATCCCGCACCATCGAGAGACCTTTTACCAAGTCCAAAGCCCGCGCCAAAGCGGGATCGCGAACCACCTTGCCCGGCGCTTCACCTGGCTTGACTGGAACCACTTCCACATCAGGATTCAACCCCTCTTTATGACGGCGCACCAGTTCGGCCTCATTAATAAGACGGGTCGGCGTACTGGCAACGGGCGGCTTGTTTGTGGAGGATTCGCCAATGACTTTGTAAGCGTCCGCCAGATACATCTGTTCATCCAGCAGACTGACGTCCACCTTGATATCCGGCTTTACGCCATCAAATGGCATCGCAGAACCATCATCAAATTTGATTTCTCCCGTCGCCACCCGCAATGTCTGTCCGGTAGACAAAGGGATATCGCGATACAAGCTCAACTGTCCGGCTGTTTGCGAGCCTAGCAACAATCCAACTTTTGCCGCCCGCAAAGAAGCCGCTAATACTTCCACCGCATCTTGTGATTTACGATTCACCAAGATGACTACGGGAATTTGATTCAATGCACTGCGCCCCGTGGATTGCTCCGCCTTGCCGCCGACTGTCGCGATCGTTTTGCCCTCCGGAAAGAAACAATCGGCGACTTTATAGATATTCTGGTAATCACTGCCCTTGGCAAAACGCAGATCCAACACGAAACCTTTTAGCTTATTCGTGCTGGCGAGCTGATGCATCGCTTCACCGACAGGCTTGTCCGCAGCGGCATCCAGATCGCCAAGCCGCACATAACCATACGCCGCATCAAAGACTGAGGACACCGCCACCGCTGGTCTTGGCTTGGTATCGACATCATCCGCTTTCGCGACATTGGTTACCAACACGGCACGGTTGCCCAACTTGCTTAACAAGCCTTCCACGGCTGCCCCTTGCAAATCCTTCTCGCTTAGTCCCGTCAGGTTAGTCTTCAGGATGGAATAGACTTCCTCAAAACTCGGCGAGGCGGCGTGACTGGTGAGCGTCACCAGCGACAAAGCCACAGATAGAATCAACCGTTTCATGCTCATACTATCTCAGCGAAGTGCCTTGGATGCAATGTCCCGTCTGAAATGAGCGCCTTCGAAATGGATCAAGGCCACGGCCTTGTACGCCGTCTCCCGCGCCTCCTTAAGTGTTGGCGCCCAAGAAGTCACACCAAGAACACGTCCGCCATTCGTCACTACCTGACCGTCTTTCAAGGCTGTTCCCGCATGGAATACTTTCGTGTTCGGCAGTGCATTCGCCTTGTCCAACCCGGTGATGATTTTCCCTTTCGGATAACTGCCCGGATAACCGCCCGAGGCCATCACCACACAGACGGAAGCCATCGCACTCCAATACATCGCCGTTTTATCCAAGGTGCCATCCACGCTGGCATTCAGGATTTTCACCAGATCGCTCTCCAAACGCGTCAGATACACCTGCGTTTCTGGATCGCCAAAACGCGCATTGAACTCGATCACCTTCGGACCGCTCTTCGTCAGCATGACGCCGGGATAAATGATGCCGTGATAATCAATCCCCTCCGCCTGGCAGCCCTTCAACCACGGGTCCAAAATCGCTTTACCAACTGCTTGCAACTCGGCATCGGTCAGAAATGGCGCCGGCGAATACGTGCCCATGCCGCCTGTATTCAGACCTTGGTCGTTATCGCCAATACGTTTGTGATCCTGCGAAGTTGGAAAAAGTTTCGCCGTCTTGCCATCAACGATCGCGTGCAAAGAAAGCTCCATGCCTTCTAGCAATTCCTGAATGACGACATTATTTCCAGCCGCACCAAACGCCTTGCCCACCATGATCTCATCGATGGCTGCATCCGCCTCCGCAACGGAAGTCGTCAGCAACACACCTTTGCCCAACGCAAGACCATCGGCCTTCACCGCGCAACGCCCATCCAGGCTGCGCGCGAATTCTTTCGCCTTCGCCGCATCCGAGAAGGTCGCGGCTTTCATCGTTGGGATGCCGTGACGTTCCATAAAGTGCTGCGTAAAAACCTTGGAAGCCTCAAATTCCGCGCCCTTCTTATTCGGCCCCCAGATGCGCAAGCCTTTGCTCTGGAACAGATCCACAATGCCCATGCCGAGCGGATTGTCCGGCCCCACGACCGTCAGATCTGGCTTATGCTCCAACGCAAACGACAACAGCTTGGGCAAATCCTCCGCACTGATGGCCACCAACTCCACGAGGCTGCCATTGCTAGCCAAGCGTTCCTCCGCGATACCCGCATTGCCCGGCGCGCACCACATCTTCGTCGGTTGGGGCGACTGCGCCAGCTTCCACACCAACGTGTGTTCCCGACCACCCGAACCGATGACCAATAACTTCATGCGCCCCGATTCAATCGCTTAAGCCACATCTGGGAAAGCACATTTAACAACATCTATACCGCTTCCTATTTTTCCTCACCCTTCAAATGCCGGTTGAAGAATGCCGTGATCTGCTGGTGAGCTTCCCGAGGCGCACCGATGGCGTGTCCTTTGTTCGGCACAATGTAGAGGGTCGATTCCACACCGGCCTTTAGCAACGCTTCATGCAACCACTTGCTGTGCTCCACGGGCACCATGTCGTCTTTATCGCCGTGAAGAATATAGAAAGGTGCATCATCGGGCGTGATGTATCGCATGGGACTCGCCTTGGCCGCCTTGTCCAAATTCTTTTCCAACGATCCTCCGAGCAATCGACCGATATCACTGGTAGGCGAACGTCGCTCGTCCTTATTTGTGATCAAGCGATCCAAATCGGTTGGCGGATAAAACGCACAGACTGCCTGCACGCGGCTGGACTGATCAAGGTTGCCGCCTACATCCCCTTCCAATTCCTTCACCTCCGGCGTGGTCCCGATCAGCGCGGCCAGGTGCCCACCTGCCGAGGCCCCAAACACTGCCACGTGCTCAGGATCAAGATTGAACCGGTTGGCATTCGCACGCAGCCAACGGATGGCACCTTTGCAATCATATAACTGGGCGGGAAACGGAGCGTCATCCATGAGCCGGTATTCAATACTGACGACGGCCATCCCATCTTTCGCCAGAAACGCCAGCGGACAAGGATAGCGGCTCCCTGATTTCCAGGAGCCACCATGAATCCAGATTATGACTGGCAACCGATTCGTCGCGTGCTTTGGCAAATAAATATCCAGATCCAAAACCTTCCCCTCTGGACGTCCATACTCTAAATCCCGCTGCACAGCGACATAGCGCGCAGGATAGCTTTGGCACCCTGCACCAATCAGGATCAATAGTAAAAGCAGCCAACAAGCTTTTGGTTTTCTCACAAGATCAATATTCTCTCAAAAGACCGATCGCACAATTCCTCTCCTGCCATGTTCTACACTTCTATTGAACCAATGAGGACATTCCAGTGAATCGTGACAAAAAACAAAAAGGGCGGAACTGGATGGCCCAGGCCCGCCCGTTTTTAAAAGAATAAAAACTATCAGACCACTTGCGAGATGCCGGTGCCCTTGGCGATATCACCGATGATCCACGCCTTGTGGTTCGCGGCTTTGATCGTCTTCAAGGCCGCATCCGCTTTATCCGCGGAAACGATGGTCACCATGCCGATGCCCATGTTGAAGACCTGATACAGTTCGGCCTCGTCCACGCCGCCCTTTTCCTTGATCATCTTGAAGATCGGCAGCATGTCCCATGTGCCCTTGCGGATGATGACATCGCAATTCTTCGGCAGCACGCGCGGGATGTTGTCGATGAAACCGCCGCCCGTAATGTGCGCGAACGCTTTCACTGCATTCGGTTTGCCGTCCTTGTTGAACTTCTTCAACAGAGTTTGCACCGCCACATTGTAGCTCACGTGAACTTTCAGCAATTCATCACCGATCGTATTGCCCAGTTCCGCGACCTTGCTCTTCGGCTTCAACTTCAGCGTCTCGAAGAAAATCTTGCGGGCCAGTGAGTAACCATTCGTGTGCAGGCCGCTCGATTCGATGCCGATGACAACGTCGCCTTTCTTGATGGATTTTTGCCCATCCAGCATGCGGGACTTCTCGACCACGCCGACAATAGTGCCGCTGACATCATACTCGCCGGGTTGATAAAAGCCCGGCATCTGCGCCGTTTCACCACCGATGAGCGAGCAGTTATTGTAAGCGCAAGCACGTGCGAAGCCTTTGATGACATCTGTGAAAACGTGAGGTTCCAGTTTGCCAGTACCGAGGTAATCGAGGAAGAACAGCGGCTCCGCACCGAGCACCGCGATGTCATCCACGCAGTGATTCACGAGGTCCTCACCGATGGTGTCGTGCTTGTCCATCGCGAAGGCCAGCTTGAGCTTCGTGCCCACGCCGTCCACTGAGGACACGAGAATCGGCTGCTTATATTTCTTCACGTCGAGCGCGAAGAGACCACCGAAGCCACCCACTTTACCGAGAACTTCCTTACGGTGCGTGGAGGCGAGTAATTGCGGCAAGGTCGCTTTCACGCGATTGCCCAGATCGATATCTACACCAGCGGCGGCGTATGCTTTCTTCTTCATTTCAAATCAGATCAAAATTTCTCTTACAGCAATTTCGGCTGCTGCTCATCCTTGAACAACGAATCTCCCAGACTTTCGGCGCGTTGACGACGTATCTCAATGATGTGCTTGTCCACATTCGCATCATACGGCACGGGATAATCCCCATCGTAGCAAGCCATGCAGAAGCTGCTCTTCGGCAACTTCGTAGCGGCCACCATGCCATCTTGCGACAGATAGCCGAGCGAATCCGCATTTAGATAATCGCGGATCTCATCGATCGTATAATTCGCTGCCATCAGCTTCTTGCGATCCGGGAAGTCGATGCCATACACGCACGGATTCTTGTGCGGCGGGCAAGAGACGAGCACGTGCACTTCTGTAGCACCTGCTTCCTTCAAACTATTCACACGCGTGCGGCAGGTCGTGCCGCGAACGATGGAATCATCCACGATCACCACGCGTTTGCCCTTCACGAGTTCGCCTACGAGGTTCAGCTTCACGCGTACGTTGAAGTCGCGGATCAATTGCGACGGCTGGAGAAAGCTTCGTCCGACGTAGTGATTACGCACGAAGGCCATCTCATACGGGATGCCGGATTCGAGCGAGTAACCGAGCGCAGCGCAGTTACCGCTATCCGGTACCGGCACAATCACATCAGCCTGGATCGGAAATTCACGCGCCAGTTGGCGACCCATCTCCACACGAGTGCGATAGACATTGCGCCCGTTGATATTGCTGTCCGGGCGCGCGAAGTAAACATACTCGAACACGCAGAACGCGCGCCGTTGATGATCCGGGAACGCCTGGATGCTCTTCAGCCCGTTCTTGTTGATGATAACGATCTCGCCCGGCTCCACATCGCGAACGAACTTCGCCTGGATCAGATCGAACGCGCAAGTCTCGCTGGCGAGCACATAGGCATCCCCTACCCGACCGATAGACAGCGGACGGAAACCATGCGGATCGCGCACGCCAATGAGCTCCTGCTCAGTCATGATGACGAGCGAGTAGGAACCCTCGATGCGACGCAAGGTCTGCACGAGATTGTTATCCACGCCGCCCAAAGTCGGCTGGGCCATCAGGTGCAGGATGATCTCGCTATCAACCGTCGTCTGGAAAATCTGGCCCTTCGCTTCCAGTTCATCACGCAAGACACTGGCGTTCGTCAGATTGCCGTTGTGCGCGATCGCGATACGTCCGCGCCAGCAATCGATCGTGAGCGGCTGGGCGTTCCGCAGATGCGAAGAACCCGTGGTGGAATACCGCGTGTGCCCGACCGCCATGGAACCCGAGAGGTTCTTCAGCGCATCGTTTTGGAAGATCTGCGGCACTAATCCCATGCCCTTGTGTTCGCGAAACTGCTCGCCGTCACAAGTGACGATGCCCGCGCTTTCTTGTCCGCGGTGCTGGAGGGCATAGAGGCCGTAGTACGTCAGTTCGGCTGCATTAGGATGCCCGTAAATGCCGAATACGCCGCAATAATGTTTCGGGTAGTGCTGCATCAGTTACCTCCCCTTGAATCTCAGGACGTTGCGCCTGAGTCAAGGTGGAGAAAAATTCTCAGTGAAAACACTTATGTGCCGTCACCAGTTAGCTCCGAACCGTTATTTCATAGCCCGCGCGATGCTGTTCCACCAGCCATCGTGCAGGTCGCTCAACGCCCACTTCAGATCCTGCCCGCCCGCCTTGATGGCCAGGTCCGAACCGCCCACACTGCCGATGACCGTCGCGGACACACCCAGCAATTTAGCACGTTCCACGACTTTCACCGCATTGATCTTCGCCACGCTGATCACGATACGACCTTGCGCTTCGCCGAAGAGAATCGCATCAAGACGCGCTTTGTCAAAGGCGCTCAAATCAACCGTCGCACCACGGAAGCGCGGTGTATTGCGCGCTTCATAGCCCGAGATGCAGGACTCCGCGATCGCCACGGCCAAGCCGCCTTCGCTGCAATCATGCGCGCTCTTCACATCGCCCGTGTAGATCAGCGCCCGGATCGTATCGTGCAACACCTTCTCCTTCTGGAGATCGCACTTCGGCGGCGTGCCGGTCTTCTGACCATGCACGACCTTCAAGTATGCTGAACCACCCAAGCCTTGCAGCGGGTCCGTGCCGTCCACGAGGTCGCCGAGCAGGATGATCGCATCGCCCTCGTCCTTGAACCACTGCGTCGTGATATGTTCCGCCTTCTCGATGATGCCCACCATCGCCACCGTCGGCGTCGGATCGATCGCACCTTGCGGATTCTGGTTGTAGAGACTGACGTTGCCGCCCGTCACCGGTGCATTGAACACCGTGCAACCTTCCGCGATACCGCGCACTGATTCCTTCAACTGATAGAACAGTTCCGGATTGTGCGGGTTGCCGAAATTCAGATTGTCCGTGGAACCCAGCGGGATCGCACCCGAGCAAGCGAGGTTACGCGCCGCTTCCGCCGTGGCGATCTTGCCGCCTTCATACGGATCGAGATAAACGTAAGTGGCGTTGCAATCCACCGTCATCGCGATGAATTTATCCGGCACGTTATCGTTGTTCTTTGTGGAAGACGCCGGCAACACCGGGAGCGAATCACCCTTGATGCGGATCACCGCTGCATCAGATCCCGGGCAAACCACGGAACCATCGCGCACCATGTGATCGTATTGACGATACACCCAGTTCTTCGATGCGATCGAAGGCCAGGAGAGCAGTGACTTCAGATTCTCCGTCGGATTAGAGATCGTCGGGATCTTGTCGAGCGTGAACGCTCGCACCGCTTGCAGGTAAGCCGGCTCACGCGATTCGCGCTGATACACTGGCGCGTCATCCGCCAATTTCTTAGCCGGAATGTCCGCCACGATCTTGCCCCCGTGACGCACCACCATGCGGCCCGTGTCCGTCACCACACCGACTTCCGCCCACGGCAAATCCCACTTGTCGAAAATACGCTGCACTTCGGACTCGCGACCCTTCTTCACGATCACGAGCATGCGCTCTTGCGATTCCGAAAGCATGATCTCGTAGGAGCTCATGTTCGGTCCACGCTGCGGCACCTTGTTGAGTTCGATCTCGATACCCGTTCCCGCACGAGCCGCCGTCTCACACGTCGAGCAGGTCAAGCCCGCTGCGCCCATGTCTTGGATACCCGTCACCGCATCCGTCGCGAGCAATTCCAGCACGGCTTCCAGCACGAGCTTCTCCATGAACGGATCGCCCACCTGCACCGCACCGCGCTGTTGCTCAGCGGATTCATCCGTTAAATCTTGTGAAGCGAACGCCGCACCCGCCAGACCATCACGGCCCGTCGCCGGTCCCACGTAGAACACCGGATTACCGATACCCTTCGCCGCACCACGCGCGATCTGCTCGTGACGCAACACGCCGAGGCAGAATGCGTTCACCAGCGGATTGCCCGCGTAGCAATCATCGAAATAAACTTCGCCACCGATGGTCGGGATGCCGAAGCAGTTGCCGTAATGCGCGATGCCTTCCACCACACCGCTGAACAGATGCCTCACTTCCGGCGATTCCAGATTACCGAAGCGCAACGAGTTCAGTCCGCACACCGGACGCGCACCCATTGTGAAAATATCGCGAATGATGCCGCCCACACCCGTCGCCGCGCCTTGGAAAGGCTCCACCGCACTCGGATGGTTGTGTGATTCGATCTTGAACGCGATCGCCAGCCCGTCACCGATGTCGATGATGCCTGCGTTCTCCTCACCGGCACCCACGAGGATCTTCGGCGACTTCGTCGGAAAACCTTTCAGCACCGGACGTGTGTTCTTGTAAGAGCAGTGCTCGCTCCACATCACCGAGAAGATGCCCAGCTCGGTATAGCTCGGTTCACGCCCGAGGATTTCGACGGCGCGGGCGTACTCGTCCGGCGTCAGGTTATGCTTCTTGACCAACTCTGGAGTGATGGCGGGTTCCGTCATTTGAAAACTATTTTCTAATCGGCACTCGAAACAACTGCACCCTCGAATGCCCAAACACTTGTCATCAATTCATTCCACATCCGTCTCACACTTTCCACAGCGGTATCGGCTTTCTTCGCCTTTTCCCATCTGTGTCTATCTGTGTCCATCTGTGGTTAAAAATTCCTCACGCTGCCTTCGCAGCACCCTTGTTCTGCAACGCTTGGATCAGGCTCTCAAAGATCGCCTTGCCGTCCTCGCAACCCAAAATCGACTCGCTCGCGCGTTCTGGATGCGGCATCAGTCCGGCCACATTCTTCGCCTCGTTGCACACACCCGCGATGTTTTGCAGGGACCCATTCGGATTCGAATCATCCGTCAGATTCCCGTTCACGTCGCAATACTGCCAGAGCACCTGCCCGTTCGCATTCATCTTCACTAACGTCTCTTCGTCCGCGAAGTAGCACCCCTCACCGTGGGCGATCGGCACACGCATGATCTTGCCGTCCGCGATCTTGTTCGTGAACGCCGAGTTCTTCGTCACCGTCTTCAGATAGACTGGCTCACAACGGAACTGCAATGAACGGTTACGCACCAGCGCGCCCGGCAACATCCCGGCTTCGCACAAGATCTGGAAACCATTGCAGATACCCAGCACATGACCGCCGTTCGCGGCGAATTGTTGCACGGCCTGCATCACCGGGCTGAAACGCGCGATGGCGCCCGTGCGCAGATAATCGCCGTAGCTGAAACCGCCCGGCACCAGCACCGCATCCACGTCGCCGAGTGTGGTGTCCTTGTGCCAGACCAGCTTGGCCGAGTGGCCCAGCACGTTCTTCAAGACGTGCACGCAGTCTTGATCACAGTTCGAACCCGGAAATTGTAGGACCGCAAAATTCATGTCTATTTGAGATAAGCCAGCGTTGGCCTTCGTTCAATTAGTCAACGATCTCCAGCTTGTAATCCTCGATGACCGGATTGCTCAGAAACTTGTGGCACGCCTCGTCGAGCTGGCGACGGATCGTCTCCTTGTCGCCCGTTACCTCGATCTCGAGATACTTGCCCACGTGAACCCGTCCTACGCCCGTGTAACCCATATGGGCCAACGCACGCTCAACGGTTTGACCTTGAGGGTCGAGAACTGCCTTCTTCGGAGTGATGATGATCTTAGCTTTCATTGTCAGCACGGCCGCAACCGCGGAATCGAAGGGCGCATGTTGCGTAAACCCCCTCTTTCACGCGAGAACTTTTTTTGCATCTATTTTCGCCCCTTTTTTCCCTTCAATCGATGTTCGATGTTGGGCGTTCGATGTTCGATGTTTTCCCCGCAATTTTCCGCTTCTTTAATCCTCATATTTCCTCCTTTTCACCATCTCCGCACACGGCACTCCTTCATTTAGTCTTTTCAGGGACTTTTGAGGTGCCTTGGTCCTCATTAGGTCAAGCTTTTGACCTGCCAAGAGTATCCTCCTGCAGCCGTCATTCGTCAAATTACTTTTATCAATTATTTCTCCTGATCGGAACCCCTTGAGCATCAACATCAAGCAACTGTCC
This sequence comes from Verrucomicrobiia bacterium, assembly GCA_036405135.1. Lineage (NCBI taxonomy): Bacteria > Pseudomonadati > Verrucomicrobiota > Verrucomicrobiia > Verrucomicrobiia bacterium. The sequence goes on from DASWYF010000034.1 coordinate 104,484, forward strand.
ATTTGCCCCTTCACCGGAAAAACCCCCTCTTTCCTCCAGCCTCAATCCCATCCTAAAGCGAATCGCTGACACCCTTTCCGGTTCCTTCTAAAACTTGAATCCTCCCGTCTCCCCACCTTTTCCTCACCTCGGCACTTGTACATAAGTGCCGAGGAATTCGACCGTCTGCCTCTCCATCTACGTTCCAACCTTGATGTCACATAATCCACCCTCCACCACGACCTGCCTCCATTCCCTCCCCTTATAACCCCGCCGTCACCTCCCGCGCAAAGCTCCCCGCCCGCTCGATCCACCCGATCGCCCCGCCGCCATGAAACAAACTCGCCAGCACGATCCGGTAGCGGAACGCATGCTCCACCCCATCCGCCACTTCCAACCCTGGCACATGCAAGGGCAGCAAAACCTCCGCCGTTGTCTGTTTGCTTCCCGGCAACACCTTGAGCATCTCCAGCACAAACACCCGCACCCGCACCGAGTCCGACTGCCGGGCATACGCCGCCATATCCCGGCGCAACTCCTCGCCGCGGGCGCGACTCATCCGTTGCCATTGCTTGATCATAAATCCCCGCCCTAGATCCCCTCGGGTCACCAGCCCGCTGGAAACCCGACACCAAAACGCCACCGCAGTCGAATGTTGATACCGGTCCACCGGCCGCCCTTTCACCCGCTCCAGTTCCTCCTGTTGCAGCACGTCCTCAGCTTCGGCGATAAGCCGTTCCATATCCGCCTTCAACAACCCGTTTTCCGCCTCTGTATCATTCATATGCTGACAAGGTAGGGATCCGTCCTTTCCTATCACACCTTTCCATTTAGTGGAACAACAATGAAGAGCACCAACGACCTCGGCTGCTTAGATTCTTAGCATCCACATATTCTACAGTTCCCCCATCCCCGTGCTTTTGCTATAACACCATCAGCCCATGAACACGCCCCTCACCCGACGTCGTTTTCTCCAACTCTCCACCGCCAGCACCCTTGCTCTTTCCCATTCGCTGCAATCAGCCGAGCCTGCGAAATCCTTCGCCTTCGTCCTCCTAGGCGACCTCCACTTCGACCGCCTGGAACACCATGACATGGCCTGGCTGGAGAAACACAAAGGCGGCGACCTCGGTCAGATCAAGAACTACTCCCGCATCACTGCGGACCTCATGCCCCGCCTCTTCGCCACCGTGCGTGAAAGCATCAAGGAGCTGAACACCACATCCTCGCCTGTTCCTTTCGTCCTGCAAGTCGGTGATCTCGTCGAAGGCCTGTGCGGCACCGAAGAACTCGCCGCGCGCCAAAATCGCGAAGCCCTCGACTTCATCAAAGAATCCAAACTCGGCGCACCCTTCCTCTTCACCAAAGGCAATCACGATGTCACCGGCGATGGTGCCCTGCCCGCTTTCCAACAAATCTTCCATCCCTACCTCGCCGAACAAGCCAGGCCGTTTCAAGGCCCGGCGAAACTGGATTCCGGCAACTACACGTTCGCCCATCAAAACGCGCAATTCTTCTGCTTCGATGCTTACGATAAACTAAGCCTCGATTGGTTGGAAGCCGCCCTTGCCAAACGCCACTCACAACACTGCTTCATCGCCATCCATCCCCCTGTCGTTCCTTACGGTGCCCGCTCCACCTGGAATCTCTATTCCAGTGCCAAAGATCAGTCGCGCCGGGAAAAACTCCTCGAACTACTCGGCAAACAAAACGCCTATGTCCTCGGCGGTCACATCCACAAATTCAACACCCTCACCCGCACCACCCGCGGCGGCGGCAAGTTCGTCCAGCTCGCCGTCAGCAGCGTCGTCGGTTCTGCCGAAACCAAACCCAAGGACATCCTCTCTGGATTGAAGGAATACACCGGCGACCAGATCCGCGTGGAACCCAAGCACGCCCCTGAAACAGAGCAGACCCGCCGCGCCGTCTATGATACGGAACGCGAATTCGTGAAATCCTTCGAGTATGCCGACCTCCCCGGCCACACCGTCATCAGCATCAACGGCCCGCAAGTCACCGCCAAGATCCACACCGGCCTCACCCGCGAAGTCTGGCGCACCGTGGATTTGACAGAGTTGCTAAAAGCCTGATGTCTTGAAAACCATTTATGGCCTCCAGCCCACAGCCTGAATCACCACCGCATCGCTCCCGTCGAAAACGGCTTCTTGGATTCATGCTCGTATCCTTGGCTGTTACTTTCCTGTTGTTGGGCCTCCGCTACCGTGATCTCTCTGCGATGCCTATACAACCCACGCTTTGCCAGTCGAACCTCTTTCTCCTGGATGAGGCCATCTCGAACTGGGCCGCTACCACTCAGCCAGTCATTCTTACCAACTCCACCGATATCGCCGGCAGCCCACCAGATCGGCTCATCAAGCGATACTTCCCAGATGGCATCATCCCCACGTGTCCGGCTGGAGCCACTTACCAGCGCGGTTCCTTCGCCATGGCCTCCACTTGCCCCTTGCATGGCGTAGCCCAACGCCATCCCTCCGGCAGCAAACTCCTCTCTGCTTTCCACAGGCGCGAGGCGCGTGCGCGCTACCTGTTAAACGCTTCTAAAATCGGCACCAACGCTACCATCCAATGCCGCAACAACTTGTTTAAGCTTTGGGGTGGACTCGAACAATGGGCTTTGGAATTCAACCAAGCCGGAGGTGATCCCGTTTCAATCCCTCTGGTTTTGGAGCGTGCCCATAACGGTGGGCGAGCTCCCATCTGCCCCTCCGGCGGCAAATACTATTTCACCGTCGCCTCCAACTTCCCCTGCTGCACCATCACCGGCCACACCATCCAATAAATACCGGACACCAGCTTGCCTAAATACTCCAGTGCTGTTCTCATGCCTTGGTTCAACCAAGGCATGAAACCCATCCTCCATCACCGCCAGAAAACCATACTGCTCGCCGTTCTTGTTTTGTTAGTGTTCATCTTCAATCTCTATCGTAGCCATGCACGCATCTCAGCCCTGCGAGCCATACCTACACCGCCACAACCATCCGCTTGCCAGAGCAACCTCTTCATCATCGATACGGCCACCACTTTCTGGGCACAGGCGAACCACGAAAGCACCACCAATTACCCTGCTGAAAAAGATCTGAAAGCATGGTTTTCTCGTGGAGCATTCCCGCGCTGTCCGGATGGAGGCACTTACTCTTACGGCACTCTTTCCCTGGCTACCTCTTGCTCACGACACGGCCACACAGTTTTACCATCGGGCTACACCAAGCCTCCCGCAAAACCTTCCTTCATGGAAAGAATCCGGATTGCGTTGGGAACCAATTCTCGTGCATCAGTCAACGCCTGCATCGCCGAAATGAAACAGCTTGATGGAGCTGCTCAGCAATGGGCTGTTGAAAACAACCGTCCTGATGATGCGCCGCTGAATCCGATGGATTTTGTTCACTTGTTGAAAGGAGCACAGTTCCCTCTTTGCCCTGCTGGCGGCAAATACTCCTTCACCATCGTCTCCAATCCTCCTTGCTGCACCTTTACGGCTCATAGCTTGCCTTAACTGGGGCACATTGCTTTATTACCACAAGAAACCAAGGCATGAAGTCCACCTTCCAACGCCGCGAGAAAATCATCCTGATCTCCGTTTTGCTTCTTTCTACCCTCACTTGGGCAACACTCGATTTCTACCGTGACTATCGGGATCGGAAAGAAGTCGCCGCCAGACATGCCGCTGCGATGGCATTTCAACCCTCCAATTGCCAGCGCCTGCTCTACTTCCTTGATGTCGCCACCACTAAATGGGCTACCAACACTCATCAATTCACCACCAATTATCCTACCGCGGAGAACCTTCAAGCCTACTTGGAACCGGCTGCAATAGATCTTGCGATAGCCTTGCCCATTCGAAACTTTCCAAGTTGCCCGGATGGCGGAAACTACACCTACGGTACACTCGCCCTCGCCACCATCTGCTCAAAACACGGCCATGCCATTTTACCTCATGCAGGCCCTTTCAAGGGGCCTCCTTATTCAATCATTGATAGGATTTGTGACAAGCTCGGCCTGCGTCGTCATCGCCAATACGATTGCTACAGTAACCTGCGAATCATGGATGGAGCTGCTCAGCAATGGGGCTTGGAAAATAAGAAGATAGATAGTGATCTGGTATCTCCAGTTGATGCTGCGCAGTATATGCGGGCGGGCCAATTCGGTCTTTGTCCTCAAGGGGGAAAATACATTTACACGACACTCTACAACGCACCCTGCTGCACCATCACCGGGCACACGCTCCCCTAGATCCCCTCGCTGGAAAACCATGAAATCTCCCCAGCACTTTGATACGTCATCCAGTTCGCCAACATGATTACGAACCCTTACGACGAGGCCATCACGCTCCTCAACGTCCGCGGCTTCTACGCCAAAAGAAAAGATAGCGATACGGAATCCATGATCACCGTCTCACGCGGCACTCTTAAAGTTGGTTTTCTCGAAGCAATGGATGGCGTGGTGTACTTGCATTGGCAAGATGGCACATGGGATGTCGAAGCTCCTTTTGTTTCACCCGAAGGCGGTGTCACGACTCCAGGTGGATGCGTCATAGAACACGGTTATCCGACCACAGCCGCCTGCGAACGCGCCATCAAATACCTGCAATCCCCGGTTCAGTTCAGTCAAGCCATCAAACATCAACATGGCAGATGTTTGGAGTATATGTATCCCGACTGCCTGCCACTTGAAACTGAACGCTGAAAACTTGAAACTCTCTCAAAGATAAGAAGAAAGTGGTGCCAGAGGCGGGAATTGAACCTGCGACCAAGGGCTTATGAGTCCCCTGCTCTACCTCTGAGCTACTCTGGCACAATCACTTGTTTGCCTCACTCGCTGGGAGTGAAGCGGGTCGATACTATGCAAACCGTCTTTTCCCCTCGCAAGCAGTTTTCTAACTTTTTTCATCTCGTCCAAAACCACCCTTTTTGAACAGATTTGCCCCGAATTCTTCTTTACGTTACTATCAAAACAACATGAAAGCCACATTGCACCTTTTCCTAGCCAGCCTTTGCCTCAGCCTGTTTCTCTCTGCAGTCCACGCCGCCGACACCACCGCTCCGAAACCCAAACACGTGGATGTCACCGGCGCCACCCAGCTCCTTGAGACCAATAAATCCGTCATCATCCTCGACATCCGCACCGAAGAAGAATTCAAAGACGGCCACATCCCCAAGGCTGTAAACATTGATTACCTCGACAGAACCTTCGGTGAAAAACTCGACAAGCTCGACAAGTCCAAACCCTACCTCGTTCACTGCGCTGCTGGCGGCCGCAGCACCAAATCTCTCGAACAATTCAAAGCCAAAGGCTTCACTAATATATATCACCTCGATGGCGGCCTAAACGCATGGCAATCCTCCCAAAAGCCCGTCACCAAGTAAATGGAGCGTGATGTACCTGTCACTTCAACCCCTCATTGAGTCCTTCCTTCGTCATTCGAGCTTGGTCATTGGACATTCTTCTTCTGCTTCGCCAAAATCTCTAAATTCTTTCGCGCTACCTCATTCTGCGGATCATATTTCAACACCGCCTCCCAATGCCCCTGCGCCTTGGAGAGCTGTCCTGTCGTTGCTGCCAGCACACCCGCTGAAAGTCTTGCCTCCACATAAGCCGGCCGCACCGTCGCGATACGGTCGTACAACTCCATCGCTTCTACATTCCTCTTTTGCCGCTCCAGCAGATCCGCCAGCAAAAACAACCATCGTGCCTCCTCAGGCGAACTCACCAGCGCCTTCCTATACTCCGCCTCAGCCTCAGCCACTTTGCCTAACATCGACAAGCTGTATCCCTTGATCACCCACCCTTCTGGATACTCCGGCTTGATCGCCAGCGATTGCTCGATCAACTGCAAACCGTTCTGCGGCCGCCCCGCATTATTCTCGATGGCCGCCAGATTTGCGAATCCACGATAAGAATTCTCATTCACCGCGATCACCTGCTCCCACAACACCCGATCATTCAGAAACGTCTTGGAATAATCCCATGACCGCCAACCAAACCACCCCAGCGTCATCACCATAAACGTAAGGGCAACCATCCGTAACCTCCGCTGCTTCACCGCCCAATCCCATACCCACGCCACGCAAAACGCCGCCGCCACACTCGGCAGATACAGAAACCGATCCGCCCGCGGTTGATTGATCGGTATGATCCCCATCACCGGCACCAGCGTGATGAAGAAAAACCCGATCGCGAATTGCCACTGCGCCCACGCTTTCCGCCTCATCATCAGCACCCCCGCCAAAATCACCAGCACAGCCACCGAGAGCCAAAATGCAAAACCAAAACCCTCATCATAATCCACCGGCTGATCGATGCACATCGGATCCGGCCAGACCAGTTGCTGCAGATAAGTCGTCAAGATCACCGGCAAAGTCGCGAGCCAGCCGGAGAAACCGGCCTCCCACCCTCCCTGCTTCAACCCCGTGAGCATCGACTGCCGCAACCCCACATAAACCACCGCCACCATCCCCAACAAAATTACCGGCACCAAAAACGCCCGTTGCTTCAGCAACTCCAGCAAGGTGAAAATGACATTGCGCTCTCCACCCTCGTCCCTTGCAGCGGAGAAGGCCGGGCTTAGGGGAGCCCCCTTAGTGCTTAAATCTCTCCGATAAATAAAAAACTCCACCAACACTAAAACCGGAAATACCATCAACGCATCCTCCTTGCTAAAAAAACCGATAAACCCCGCCAACAATAACCCCGCCAAATCCCCCTTTTTCTCCCCCTGCCGCCACCGGTCATAAAAGAACAACATCAACAACACGCCCAACGTCGATTGCAGCGACGCCCGCGAACTGATCCACACCACCGCCTCCGCATGCACCGGATGCAGCGCAAACCACAACCCACCCAACATCGCCGCGATCACCGAAGCCCCCCAACGCTTCGCCAACGCAAACACCAGCACCCCATTCAGCGCATGCCAGATAAAACTCTGCCAATGCCACCCCTCCGGCTTCCACCCGAACAACACATTATCCAAGTAGTAAGAAAGATACTTCACCGGCCGATACAACTGCGCCGACGCCGTCTTGAAAAGATCCACCCAAGCCCCCGGCGTGAACACATTATCTACGTTCCGGATATCCACGTGATCGTCGTAGATAAACTCCCCCTTCACCCCCGGCCAGAAGATCAACAACCCCGCCAAGAACACGACTACCCCCAGCAACCATGGCTTAGCGTTGCTCTTTGTCGCTGAATTTTCCGGCGCGTTGTCCATCACGACTTCGGCCTCCTCGCCACCGCAAAGACCGATACCCCGCACGGAAACGCGAATCTCTCCAGCCACCCCGCCTCCGCCTTGAAGATGTGATACAACACCTCATTCAACCCACCCGTGCTATACTCAAAATCCGACTTCGCCGGTTTATCTTTTGAACTGAACAACCTCGCCAGCAAACGCACCGCCGCAATCGGTGGAAACAAAAGTGAATTGAAATACGTCGCCCGCTGAATCTCGAAACCCGCCTCGCGCAAACGCACCACCAATTGCCCCTCCGTGTAACGCCGGAAATGCAGATTCACCATATCCTGCTGGCCCCACATCCATTGATACGCCGGCACCGTCATCACCAGATACCCGCCCGGCACCAACCGCTCCATCACGATCTTCAATGCACCCGCATCATCCTGGATGTGCTCCAGCACATCGAACATCGTGATGACCTCAAACCGCTTCTCCCTCAGCTCCCCTGCAATCGACTCCACGGTCCCCACTGATACCGGCACCTTGCCGCGTTTGCCAGCAATGCCTGCATTATCCGCATCCGGCTCCATGCCATACAATTCACAATCCTTCGGATACAGTGAGTAAAGATTCAGCCCCGGTCCGCATCCGATCTCCAAAACCTTCATACGTGGACGCCACACCACTTCCTTTGCCAACAACCGCTGCAAGATCACGCGCCGGGCACGAAACCACCAGTGGTGCTCCTCGTAGTTCGAATACTGCTCGGCGTAGGCGCGTTCCATGATGCTAGAGCTTCACATCCGGTTTCACCACCCAGCCCACGGAGGAATCGATGATGAAATGCGGCCGGTTCTTCACCTCATCGAAGATGCGCCCCACATACTCGCCGATGATCCCCATCACCAGCAGTTGCACCCCGCCGAAGAACAGCACCATCACCGCCAGCGAGGCCCACCCTGGCGGCACCTTGTCCAGCACCAGCGCACTCACCAGCGCCCATATCATCAGACAGAAACCCACTGCCGAGGCGAACAAGCCAAACCACGTCGCCAAGCGCAACGGCACTGAGGAAAATGAGACCAGCCCCTGCACCGCCAGATTCAATAGCTTGGAAAAACCATACTTTGATTCCCCTCCCGCCCTCGCCGCCCGGTCATACGGAAAACCCGTTTGCTTGAATCCCACCCACCCACGCAATCCCCTTATGAACGCCGCATGCTCCGGCATCCGCTTCAGGCAATCCACCACCCGCCGGTCCATCACACAGAAGTCGCCCGCATCCAACGGCAGCTCCACATTCGCCACTCTTTTCAACAAACGATAAAACAGCGCATACGCCCCGCGCAGCATCACACCTTCTTTCCGGTTCTGCCGCACCCCGTAAACCACATCGAAACCCTCCGCCCATTTATCCACCATCTTGAGCATCACTTCTGGCGGATCTTGCAGGTCTGCATCCAGCACGCCGATCACATCTCCCTCCACATAACGCAACCCCGCGGCCACTGCCACTTGATGTCCGAAATTCCGCGAGAACCGCAGACACGCTATCGACCGGTTCTTCAACGCCGCTTCAGAGATCAACTCAAACGTCCGATCCTTGCTCCCGTCATCAATGAAAAGTATGTTGAGGTGCATATCCGTCCCCTCCTGCATCTTCTCCAGGCCAGCCAAAAGTTTTGGCAAGACCTCCTCCTCGTTGTAACAAGGAATGATCAACCCCAGCTTGGCTTGCTTTTCACACTGCATGTCGCGCACATCATTAGCCAATCAGCCTCATAAGACAACCATTCAAGAGGCTTGAAAAAATGTCGCTATTAGATAAGCGAAAGAGTCTGTATCGGTTAAGATTACACCTCGCTTTAATGTTTTTTTACAGTTTTCACAGGCACGCCTTCGTCGTGAACTTTTTTTGGCAATCGCTTTGCCACTTTCGCTGCGACCTTGCCAAAAGCCCGGCCAAAGCGTAAAAAAACAAGCATGAGTCAACGCCTCCTTGTAGTAGATGACGAAGCCCCCATCCGTGAATTGCTTTCCAGCTATTTCCAAAAACGCGGCTACGCCGTCACCGCGGCCTCCAGTGCCGCCGAAGCCATCCGCGCCCTCGATGAGATTTCAGTGGATGTGATGATTCTCGACATCGCTCTCGCAGATGCCGACGGCCTGGAACTCCTCGAAAGTGTAAAAAAAGACCATCCCAAACTTCCCGTCATCATCCTTACCGGCATGGGTTTCGATGACGAACTTCTAAAAGAGGCCCTCGCCAAGAAGGCCTCCGGCTATGTGAGCAAGACGTTGCCGCTCGACCAGTTGCTGATGGAAGTCCGCCGTGTTAGCGCACAGCCCGCCTGAACCCTCGCACTGAATTTTCATCACCTCATGTCTTCTATTGCCAGACCTCATCGGGTCCCGCTCCGAAGCGATCTCTGCGCGCGCGATGAAAGGCTCGTTTCCCTCGGTCTGCTCGCTGGACATCTGGCACATGATTTCAACAACCTCCTGGCTCCCATCCTCGGCTACTCCACTCTGATCAAAGAGGAGTTTCCTGCGGACTCCAGCGGCCAACAATTTACCATCTCCCTCGAGAACTCCGCCCGTCGCGCAGAAAAGATACTTGATCAGACCTTGCTCGCCACCCGTCCGCAGCGCCGTTTTTCCCCGCAGGACATCGTATTTGACGAGTTGATAGCAGATGAGGTGAACAAGTGGACGTCATCCCTGCCCACGACCTCTGGTGTGAGTATCCAATCAAACCTCGCTCCTTGTGCCCTTGTCGGTGATGCCGAGCAATTTCGTCACGTCCTCCGCAATCTGCTGAATAATGCACGTTTCGGCTGCTCCACCGGCGGTCGCATCAAGGTCGAAACTGCCGTGATCCAACTTTCACCCTCTGAATGCGCCAATCTCGGCCTGCCGGAAGACGACATCATCCGGCTGCGTATTACAGACGACGGCTTCGGCATGACTGCGGAGTCCGTCGTTCGCGCATTCGAACCATTCTTCACCACGCGCCCTAAAGGTGCCGCCCAAGGGTTGGGGTTGACCGCCTGCCACAGCATCATCTACCTCCACGGCGGTCAGATAGATATCGCCTCCGCGCCCGAGCAAGGCACCCAGGTCACGGCATGGCTGCCCATGCACTTTCTATCCGCAAATGCAACAGACGACGCCAATGCAACCGCCGAAGTCAAAGCCATGCCGGCACAACGCAAACGCGTGCTGATGGTGGATGATGACCCGCTCGTGCGGGAAACCGTCAAAACATCCCTTATCAAAGTCGGCTACGAAGTCCTTACCGCCGACGATGGACAGTCCGCCTGGAAGATGTTCACCCGCTTCCAACGCGACATCAGCCTGGTCCTGACCGATTTCCGGATGCCAGTCGTGGATGGAGTGCAACTCCTTCGCCAGATGCGTGAACTGAACCCATCCGTCCCCGTAATCCTCATCACTGGCGATATCTCCGGCGAACTGGAGAAAAAACTCGCCGAACACAACCTTTCAGTGGAGATCGTTCGCAAGCCGTTCCCACTGGGCAACCTGGTCTCCCGCATACGCCAGTTTTAAACGGTCTGCCCGCTGGTTACAGCTGAAGCCCCTGCGCCTCGATGAATCCCTGCAATTGCCTGATCCGCGTCGGGTGCCGCATCTTCCTGAGTGCCTTCGCCTCGATCTGACGGATACGTTCGCGCGTCACTTTAAATTGTTTGCCTACCTCTTCCAGTGTGCGTGCATAGCCGTCTCCCAGACCAAAGCGCAACTCCAATACCTTGCGTTCCCGCTCTGTAAGACTGTCGAGCACATTGCCCATGCGATCTTTCAAGAGGCTGTAGCTCGTCACGTCCGAAGGATTCTGCGCTGACTTGTCCTCGATGAAATCTCCGAAGCTCGTATCTTCACTATCCCCCACAGGTGCCTGCAATGAGATCGGTTGCTGCGCCATTTTTAGGATGGCCCGCACACGTTCCACCGGCAGATTCATATCATCTGCCACTTCCTCCGGTGTTGGCTCGCGACCAAAATCCTGCACGAGTTGCTTCTGCACCCGCATCAGCTTGTTGATCGTCTCGATCATGTGTACGGGGATGCGGATGGTGCGCGCCTGATCCGCGATGGATCGCGTGATCGCCTGTCGTATCCACCACGTGGCATACGTGGAGAATTTGTATCCGCGTCGATACTCGAACTTCTCCACCGCCTTCATCAGCCCCATGTTGCCTTCCTGAATCAGGTCCAGGAAGGATAGCCCTCGATTCGTATATTTCTTCGCGATGGAGATCACCAACCGCAGGTTCGCCTCCACCATCTCCGTTTTAGCCTGCAATGCCTTCGCCGACCAATCGAGCAGGCTGCGATACTGTTTCAGGTAAACATCCACCGACATGCGGACAAAATCTTCCAGTGCCTGAATTTTCCTTTCTTCACCCTGCAAGATCATCTGCACCTGCGCAGATTTCCGTTGCTTCTGCAGATCCGCGATGACCTGTCTGCTCGCGAGGAACTTGTCATGGATGTTCTCTGCCACCACTGACATCTCCTCCATGACCTTCTGCTTGTAAAAGAATTTCACAAACGTCCGTTGCAGCTTGGCATCCAGCCGCTGGAACTCTGCCTCCAATTTCGCCAGCTTCTTCTGACCTGCTTTGCCTTCCGCCGCACGCCACTCTGAATAAGCATCATCCACCTGCTGATCCAGAGCGCGCACATCCTTCACTAGTTTGCGCAAGCCCTTGGTGTGCTTCTCGCGTCCTTCAATTTTCTTGTCTTGGATGACGCGATCGAAACGTTCCTTGGGCGGCTCACAAATCAGTTTTTCTGCCAGCGCGATGTGCTCCTTGCCCGTGAATCCAAAACTATAAAGGCTGCGTGCCACCCCGGCTTCCGCATCTTCGATACGCTTGGAAATCTCCACCTCCTGCTCGCGCGTCAGCAACGCCACCTGCCCCATCTGCTTGAGATACATCCGGACCGGATCGTCCAGGATGTCCATCTTGCCCTTCTCATAATCCTCTTCCGGCTCAGCCTGCTTGACGCGATCCACCTCCGCCTGATCGACGATATCGACCTCCAAATTCCGCAAGCGCAGGCAAAGTTCATCTAAGTCTTCCGGCGTCACCGACTTGTCCGGCAAGGCATCGCTGATATCTCCGTGTGTGAGGTATCCCTGCTCTTGGGCCAGGCGCAGCAACTCCTTCAACTTCTCCGTGAGATCGATGCCCGATTGGCTGCGGAATGTTTCGGAAATCGTGATGCCATCACCACCCGCGTTCACTGCTGTGGCAGAAGACGCTGGCTGGATCATCACCACTAGCGCAGTTGCCTCCATCGGCTCCATAGGCGCTCTACGCGCCGTCGGCACGGCGATCTTCGCTGCGAGCACAGGCGCCGCTTTCACCGGTGCTGGCGGGGGTGATGCCTTCGCCTTGAGCGGCTTCTTGGCAGCCACCGGCTTGGACTTTGGTTTGGGCACCGCTTTCGCGGGCTTCTTGGACGGCGCTGCTTTCCGAACGACCTTTTTGGCTTTGGTTTTGGCCATAGTTACTCCAGTTGATAACGGGTCTGCTCGCACTCCCCACCGAGGGGAAATATCCGTGGTGCTGCCACTTAAATCAAGTGGCACACCCCACATTATTTTCAGCCGCCGATACGTCCTTTAGCGGCTCACATCCACACAGGCCAGGTCACCCTTGGCATTGCGGACAAAAATCTTCCCATTCGCCAGCACCGGAGCCGTCCAGCACTTGCCGCCCAACACCTGCGCCCGGGCCAATGGCTTAAATCCCTCTGGTGTAGCCTTTACCACCAGCAACTCACCCTTTTCGCTCAGCACGATCAATTTGCCATTCGCCGCCGCACTGAGCGCCCCGACACCCAATCCGTCTTGCTTCCACTTCACCTGGCCGTCTCGCAGGTCTAGGCACCGCAAGTCGCCAGGTTTCCCCGCCGAACCATGGAACACATACATATAGTCCTGAAAAAGCACTCCCGCGTTCATATGAATCCGCGTATCTTCCGAACGCCACATCACTTCCGGCCGCCCATCCAATATTTTCAGCATCAATCCCGGCTGACTATGAGAGGAAATAAAAACGCGACCGCCATAAATTAGCGGATCTGTGGCATTCGTGTCGTAATCCGTCTGGAACGGAAACTGCCACAATTCCTTGCCGCTTTTCATATCCACCGCTGTCAATTCACGATGCGAAAGGATAAGCACGGGCCTTTGCTGCGTGGCACTGAACGGAATCGGCGAGGCATAACCTGCCGGACCATTCGTGGAAGCCCATTGCACCTTGCCGTTCATTTTATTGATGGCCACACCTGCGCTGCCCACGTTCAGGATCAAAGTTTTGCCCTCCACCAAAGGCGCTCCCGCAAAACCCCATTCCGGCACCTTCGCTCCCGTCTCCTGCGCCACATTCCGCTGCCACTGGATCTTTCCCGTGGCAGCATGAAAGGCGAAAAGGTCTCCCTGCCGTCCGAGCACATAAACCATATCTCCATCCACTGTGGGCGTAGTGCTGGTGCCACCCTCGTAGTAGTGTGCGTTCAGCGGCTCGGGATAACTATGCTTCCAGATTTCCTTGCCCGTATTCACGTCCAGGCAACAAACCGTCGCCGTATCTCCTTCACTGCCGAGAGTGAATACCCGCCCACTTGCCACAGCCACATTGGAGAAGCCTTGCCCCACCGAAGCCTTCCACAAACGCTTGGGTCCATTGGCTGGCCAGTTCCAGCTCCAGTTCGTTTCTTGGGAGATGCCATTGAAGTGTGGCCCGCGAAATCTCGGCCAGTCATCCGCCCGCACCATGCCCGCGAGAAGCAGGCAAAGCACGGCTGCAAGGAAACAGCAGCGGTGTGACATGCCGGTGAGGTAGCCAGCACAGGCAACCTTGTCAATGGTAAGGTGGGAAACGCACGGAATTGCAATCTTCCTTCTCCCCTCGGAGGGGAGAAGGATTGAGGATGAGGGGTGCCCCCATTGTTGTTTTTCCGTTCTCACGGCGTTTTCCCTTTCTCCTCCTGCTTCGCCTTGATCGCTACCGTAATCCACCCATCCAACACACTCGCCATGGTGGAAGACGGCCCATACTGGTTCGTCAGTGCCGAATAGCTTCGCACGTACCCGGCCGCAGCCGGATTCACCGATTGCACCCGCACCTGAAAAACACTTCCCGGCGAGAGACTCTCTTCCGCCTTCACTTGAAACGTCACTTCGCCCTTCTTCTTCGCCTCTACCGAACTCTTCGCCAGCGATAAACCCTCCACCTTCGGCTGCAGATTGAATTGTATTTCCCCGTCATAACCCAACCGGTCCACCGTCAGCTTCAGATCCGCCGTGCCACCCGCTGCCACCACCAAACTATTCGTCTCCATCCTAGCATCAAACCCGGTCTTCGCCGCACGTATGTTCAACCGATACCCCTGCTCCGGCCCGGCCATACCCGCGATATGATTCACGCGCAGAAACATTCTCCCATCTGCATTCGCCGTCATATCCAGCACGCCTTCATCTTCTGCTGCGACCTTGCTCACACCCGTCGATTTCCCATCCGCACCATGCGCGCTCAACCGCACATCTGTCGGCAACCCGATACTCCGCGTCTGCGCCCGCACTAAAAATTTCTCTCCCTTCTTCGCTTCCCATGAATACCAGTCCGTGTCGCCGTTTTTCACAAAAGTGCCATAGACGCTTATCGGCAGCTTATTCAGCAGCGTCGCCCTGTCCTGCTGATCATTCGGCTCGGCTTCACTTTGCGTTTCACCGGTCTTGGCCGCCATGGTCATGAAACCCGCCGGTTTGCCCTCGGCGGTCCAAGCTGTGAACCACTGCGCCATGCCGATGTCCTTTCCAATGCTGAGAGGCGCGTGATCAAGCCCAAACACCGAAGTCTCCCAAGCCGCATTCACCCGTGGAAAATCCCCGATGCGCAACACATACGTATGCTTATCACTGCCCTGATAATAGCTATCCCGCACCTCGATGATGATCGCTTGCTCCACCTTCGCCGTGTAACGCAACCGGCTATCCTTGCCCAAGCCCGGCTCGTCATCATTGAACGCCAGTTGCCGCCCTTGCTCATCCGATAACCGCAAAAACGGATCCAAGCTCGTCAGCAATCGCTGTCCTAAAACCTCGATCGTGACGCTCTCCCCTTTCGCCAGTTTCAAGCGATAGAACTCCGCCCTCTTCTCCTGAATCGTTCCCGTCAACACAGCTGCATTCTTCAGTTCCAGCGCATTCTTCAGTGAATTATTGTTCCGATCCTTCCGTGCGATTAACGGCAAATCATCCAGCACCACTGCTTGCCACGGCGATAGATTATTTCCTCCAAAAGCTCGTAAGAAATGAATGCCCAGCGGACTCTCTTTGGCTGGACGGAAGCGTATTTCCGATTCCTTATTCTCAATGTCCAAAGGAAAACTCGTCCAGAACTTCGCCTTCTCCAGCAACTTCACCTCTGGTCCCTTGCTTACCGTCCACTCGCCCGGCTTCAGCACCATCGGTTCATTCGGTAAACGCTCTTGGGCCTGTGAGCATAAAGTGCCAGCACCTAGGACTCCGCTGAATAAAACCGCCCATGCTCCTCTTTTTACCCGTTTGAAACTGTCGCTCAATCCCGCCATCACATCCCTTAACACTTCTGTTCCTTACGCCATGATATCCATGATCGGTTTGCCATCCGTGATCGCGAGCGGGCGGCCCGCTGCGTCATGCACTTCCGTATGCGGATCGATACCCAGCAGATAATACATTGTCGCCGCGATGTCATCCGGCCGCACCGGATTCTCCGTCGGATACGCACCGTTCTTGTCGGACGCACCGTAGATATGACCGCGCTTGATGCCACCGCCCGCCAACAACACCGAGTAGCATTGCGGCCAGTGATCACGGCTCACATCTTTGTTAATGAACGGAGTGCGACCGAACTCGCCCATCCACACCACCAAGGTCGAATCCAGCATGCCGCGCTCTTCCAAATCGATGAGCAATGTTGGCAATGTCTGGTCCGTCAACGGCAGATGATACTTCTGGATGATCGGGAACATGCGCGTGTTATCAAACCCATGCGTATCCCAACCGCCCGACGTATCACTCCGCCCGCCGATGCTCGATGAAAAATAAACCGTCGCAAACTTCGCTCCCGCTTCTACCAAACGCCGCGCCAGCAAGCAGCTCTGCCCGTAAGTGGAGCGTCCATACGAGTCTCGCACCTTCTGCGATTCCGCACTGATGTTGAACGCATCGCGCAACTGCGTGGAGTCCAGCATCCCGAACGCCTTCTCGTAATAAGAATCTAAGCCCTTCGCCGTCGCGGAGATCTCATTCAGGCGCGATTGCTTGTCGATGATCTGCTGCAACTGCCGCCGATCACGCAACCGGTCCATCGATAGATTCGCAGGCAGGCTCAATTCCGGCAGCGCAAAGTTCGAGGCATTTGGATCCTGTGTGAAGAGATAGGGATCATGCTCCTTACCAAGGAAGCTCGCATGCTGACCCGGCGTCACCGATCCATCCGAGATCACATACGGATAAGCGATTGAAGTGGGCATCTCACCACGATTCGGCGCCAAGGCATCCACCACTGAACCATACGCCGGAAACAATTCGATCGAATCCCGCAAACGCTGGTCATCCACCCCAGGCGTGCGCCCCGTCAGCGCATAATACCCGGCGGAATTGTGGTTCTTCATGTTGTGATAGACCGACCGCACCACCGTCACCTTGTCCATCACCTTCGCCAATCGTTCCAACCCCTCACACAAATGCAGACCGGGTACAGACGACTTGATCGCTGAAAGTGGCCCACGCACGCCCTCCGGAGCATTGGGCTTCCGATCGAACATATCCACGTGACTCGGACCACCCCATTGAAAAAGAAAAATGACCGATTTCGCCTTCGATTTGAGCGTCTTTTTGACCGCCTCCGCGCGCAAAAGCCCCGGCAACGTCATGCCCAGCATGCCCAAACCGCCTACCTTAAGTATTTGGCGGCGAGACATCTGCGTTTGCAGGTAGCTGTTACAAGCTGATGTGCGTGGTCGATTTTCGCTCATGTCGCTCTTACTAAGACGTTTACCCATCGGAATTTCTTCAAAAGAAATTCTTCACTCATAGGGCTTTCCAAAACGGGTAACTCGCTAACCCCTATCATAATAAGACGCCCACCCGCAAGCCATGGTTACACCCCCGTAGCTGCCGAGGTTACGAGGCAGAACTAACCTTTCTAACTATCGATGTTCGATGTCGGGCGTTCGTTGTTCGATGTTTCCCAATTCACCCATTCCCCTTGCCTTGCTGCTTCCCCTTTGCTCCGCTGTCCCTCGCGAGATTTATAAAATGAACCTCCCCACAAACCCTTACGTCCGCGCTTTCCTGATTGGCTTCGGCTGGTTGATCGCCGCTATTATTGTTTCCCTCGCCCATCACCCCGGCACGTGGGCGGACTTCCCGAAGCAACGTGTCCTCATCCTTGCACTCATCTCCGCAGTAACCGCCGCCCAGCTCGGTGTCATCGCCACCCATGTGGAGAAGATGCGCAGCTGGACCAAGCTCTTCATCGGAACCATGATCGGTTGGTTCGCCGTCGTCGGTCTTATCTTTCTCGTCACCAAAAACTTCGTTTCACCCGCTCCGCCTAATGAGCAACCCGCCAAGCAGTTCGCCACCACAGATACCATGATGGCACATTTCTCCGGTGAAGCTGTGAAATGGGTGAAACAAGACCGCAGCCTCACGCTCAATTTCTCGCCCGACTCCATCAAGATCATCGAAGAAGAACTCGGCCGCCTTCACAAAACCCGCCAGATCAAGGATGGTGATAAAGGACTGCTCGGTCTCGCCATCGGCTACGGCGCCTACGTCGGCGAAGTCATTCGCCGCGAGCACGGCGGCACTTGGGCAACCGACCATCCCGAAGCCGGCCTCAAGAGCTACCCGCTCACGCTTAGCAATCCCCTCGTCACTATCTTCCCCGTAAACTGGTGCTACAAACGGCTCGTGAATGGCGAGAATGACAACGTCTATTTCAAAGCCACCGCTTGGAAACTGAACCTCACTAACGTGACGGCGCAAACTAACGCCGCACCGTCTTCTCGCTAGAGTGATGTTACTTTTGAATGGTTGGTAGCTGGAGAAAATGCTTCACCGCTTCGTTCTCCTTGCATTTCGCATATCAGCATTTCCACGTATTTTTTAGCCCTTCCCAAATCTCCGTTGCCAATCGCACCCGCCTCCTATTCTACTCTGGATGATAAATTTTAGTTTTTTGTGCGAAACTTGAAGATCATCCGCCGCTCTGCAGGCACCGCTCTCGGCATTCTCGCCGCGCTGTCCTTGGTCTGCCTGGTGATATGGCCGGATTGGGCAGAGCAAGCGTTCAGCTCACGCACCGCCATGGCCATCTTCAACATGTGGTGCATCCTCATGACCGCCGTCGTCCATCCGACTATCCAACAAGGTCTCGCCAATGGCTGGCGCAACTTCCTCGAATACTGCGACAACCTCGGCGGCGACAACGATCACTGGTGGTGATTTGGATCGTGCTCCTTGTCGTCCTCAAATTACCCGTTTAGATCGTTGAATCGTTACATCGTCTCCAATTTTAACGAATCCCCATTGGTCATTGCTCATTCCTTCGGCATTGGGATTTAGTCATTCGTCATTAAAAGAAAAGGCCCGGCGAACAACTCGCCAGGCCTTCTCTAATCTGTGTTTAATCCGTGAAACTCTGTGGCTAAAAGAAACTACTTCTTCCCACAGAACCGCATAAACTCACCGCCGAAAATCGCCTTCACATCGCGCTCGATCTCTTCCGGCGTCGGTTCCCAGCCCGTCTCCACCAGGTCTGCATACTTGTCCGTCAGCACCTTCGCGATGACCTTCCGCGAGTGTTCCCACTTGTAAAGGATTTGATCCAGCACACGCGCATCGGAGTGCTGAGGCGTAACGCTCAGGCCCACCAGTTCCATGCGCATGCGTGTCATCTCTTCAATGATGAAAGGCACATTCGTGAACCACCAGCAGCCGAAGATGTGCAAGTTGCGGAACTTCCGCGCCATCACACACACCTCATGCTGGTTCTCACGCGAGAGCACCGTGGCGAGGAACTTATTATCCGGATGCGTCGCGAACAGCTTCTCGTAAGAAGCCATGTTCGCCTTCGCCATACCATCACCGGCCAGGTGCAACTGCGGATTCACCGCGCGTTTCACACCCGGCATCACTGCGAACGGCAGGTTGAACTCACGGCAATGCGGCAGCACCGCCTTCTCGATCAACGTCGCGCACGGACCGTCATCCGGGTATTTGAAATCAGGAGGCAGCGACACCATCACGTATTGCGCGTCGATACGTTTGCTCCAATCCGCCAAGAACCGGCGCACACCTGCGATCGTCGCCTCGTTCAAGTTCGCACTGTCGATATAGCCCCACTCAATCAGGTGCTCGTGGGAATCCGCCCAGGAAAGCAACAGCGGATCAATACGCAGCGCCGCCGTGAACCGGGGATCACGCTCAAAACCACGTTCCCAAACCGGACGCTCCAGCACATCGAACGGCGAGTTCGTCATGCAGATGCGGTTCACCTTCGCTAACCCCATCACCTTCGTCACATAATCCGCCGGCTTCTGTGCCGCGAACCACTTGCGGATGCTGCCCAAGTCCCGCTGCTTCACGTCCAGCCCCAAGCGGTTTAAAGTCGTCAGCACGCCACGGCAGGATTCAGAGATCGGCGAGTGCTCGATGAACAAAGCCTTCCAGATATGGTCCGCCTGCTCCGTCTTCGACATCGACCAGAACTTCTGATACGGCATGTCAAAATAGCGAAATGCCTCAGCCACCAGATAGTGATACACCAACAAGTCATCAATGCCCCACAACAACAGGTCACCGAAAGCCGCATCATACAGATGCGTGTGGATGTCATATACCGGCGTGGTCTGGACCAACTGCTCCACCTTCGCCGCCAAGGCAGCACGATTCTGGGATGTCAAATGAACGCTCATCAATAGATTTTGACCTTAACAAACCATTCCCACTGGTGCGATAAGAATCTTTTAGCCAGATAGCCCGTGGGCGCCTTCGGGCACCGTCCCAACATGCTGTTCGGCATCTTGCCGATAGTCGAAGGCGGTTCGCTTGGTGGCGCTCTTTCCAATCAATACCCAATGGTTCGCTCTCGCCAGGCAGGGACTCTCCTTGCTGCTTTCACTGCCTGCATCTCGAGGCACTGGCAAATTGCACTCATAGCCCTTTTACCCCAAATTCAAGACGGCGCGAATAACATATCCTCGCAGTCACAACATATCCAACCGCCTCACCACCCCATCCTTCTCCATCCCCGCCACCACCGGCACCGCATTCCGCCGCAAACAAAACGCCACGTCCTCCTTTAAATCCGGCATGCCCAACAATCTCGCCCCATTACTCGCCCGCTGCATCGCGCCTAGCAAATCATCTTTCTCCTGCAAATAAACCGCTTTCGTGATCTGCGCCGAATCAATCACCTGCCCCGCAAAGCCCGACGACAACAACACCTCGCACAAAGCCCCTGCCGCTAACGTATCCTCAAACGCCGCCTCTTCCCCCGTCCCACTGCACACGATGATGACCGACCGTTCCTGCTCCTTCATCAACCGATCCGCCACCACATCTAAATTCAAGAACGCCCCCACCAACACCTCACTCGCTCCTCGACATGCCTGCAACGCCCGCGTCCCATTCGTCGTTGTTGTCACGATCGTCCGCCCCTTCACCTTCTCCGCCGTGAACTCACGCGGCGAATTGCCCAAAATAAAATCCACCCCGCCACTCTGCGCTGCCGTGATCCGCAATCCATGCCGCTCCCCGGCCAACAAGAATTCCGGCTTCATCCGGTATTGCCCCACCGCCTCCTCGATCGTGCTGACTGGAATAAGCCCCGTCGCCCCTTCACTCAAAGCAGTCACCATCACGCTCGTCGCGCGCAACACATCGAACACCACGCACACTGTTTGGCTCAGATCACGCGCAGGCAGCGCATTGAACTCCGCCGGAGTGAATAAAACTTCAAGCGTCCGTTGTTTCATTTCGCTTTCTTTCCCGTGCGACCTATTTGCGTGCGCATGTAGTGAAAAAGATACTGCTGCGCGTAACCGCTGTATGGCCCGAAATACGTCGCCGTGAATTTCGCCAACCGCTTTGCCGAAGCGCGACGTTTTGGAAAATAAAGCTGCTGCAGCGCCTTCAACACCCACACATCCACCGGGAACGCCTCTTGAAATCCATACGCGAAGAGCAGCACGCAATCCGCGATTTTCCGTCCCACACCCGGCAACTCCATCAACTTCTCCCGCGCCTCCGCACAGGACAGCTTGCGCAGCGATTCCAAATCCAATTTACCACTCGCCACCGCCTGTGCTGCGGCCAGCAAATACTTCGCGCGAAATCCCATCTTCGATTCCCGCAATTCCGCCTCCGTGCATTGCGCCAATCGCTCCGCCGTCGGAAATGCGTACACCGGTGCCTGCCCGCCAGCCCTGGCCACCTTCTCTCCATACCGAACACACAGCAGTTCCACGATCTGCTGTATCTGCACGATCTGTTTCGTGGACGATAGAATGAACGACGCCAGACATTCCCAAGGCTCTTGCTTAAGTAACCTCAACCCATGACACGCCGCCACCGATTCGCACATCGGCACATCATCGGGAAACTTGGCGATCACCTCGGAGAGCACCACGGATGTCTGCAAATAATCCTCCAGCCACACCCAACTCTCCTGCGCTTCCGCCGTCGTGACCATGATGCTCTCTCGCTCCAGCGAAACCCTTACCCATCGCCGCGAGATCACCCCTTCCCAAGCACCATCTACCAACCGCCAGCGAAACGCCTGCCCGGAAGCCAGCGTCGCGGCCACATCATAATCCTTTACCGGAAAGCGCGTCGCATTCATCGCCGTCCTCTATTTCAGATTTCGACACTCGAACATCTGGATATGATGAAACACCCGCCCGCGATACAGCACCTCGTGGATACCCAAATCCTTCACGCTCTCAAATGAATCCACGATGGATTGCGGCGGTGCTTGCGGACTGTTCTCCACGATCACATAGATCGCATTCTGCCCCTTGCGCAGCTCTTTGTATGACGGCCAGAAATAGAACTGATTCTCCGCTTTGTCTGACCATCGATAAAACACCAGCGGGTCCTTCACCACATCCTGCTTCGCCTCCGGATGATAAAACGCCATCAAGCCCGTCACCCCATAATGCCCACCGATGATGAACACCGGCTTACCTTCCTTCATCAAGTCTTGGCGAGCCGTCTCAACAATTTGCGTCAACTCCTTGGCCCCTCGTACGCGTCGTAACGGATCTTTCTTCGCTGGCAAATCTTTACCAACCAGTTTACCCGTCAGATTCGTGTCATGCATCAGCACCAGCGGAATGAACCCGATGAAGAATGCCGTGATGAGCCAAGGCTTGAACCAACGCACACCTTCCCGCCAGCGATTCTCCCAATAAAAAATGCCCAGACAAAGCAGCGGCAAAATGGATGGCGCAATCCAGTTCGGCTGCACCCGCGCACGGATCGTGTAGAGAAAATAGAACAGGAACAACGGTGCCCCCATGCTGAAGCAATACACCATGATCTGATTGCCCTTGTCCTTCTTCCAAAAAGCAAAACACGCCCACGCGATGCCGATGAAGATAAGCGGATTGAACAGCAACGGCTCCACCACGATGAAATCGATGATGAAGTTCGGATTAAAATTCCACGCCCGGTCCAACCCACTGCGATTCTCCAGATGCTTCACGGTGGCCCAGCCATGCTGTGCATTCCACACCAGCACGGGGATGCTCGCCAGCGCATTGATCACCAGTGCCAGCCATGGTCCCTTGGTCCGTAAAGAAGCGCGTGCCGGTTTCCAAAGCACAAAGAACACAGCCCAGCTCAGCAATTGAAACAACGCCGTCGCCTTGCTCAAGAATCCGAGCCCCATCCACAAGCCTACCAGCAACCATTGCTTCGTCGATTGTGTCTGCACCGCCTTCCAGCCGCTGAACATCGCCAGCATCCAGAAGAACACGTTCAGCGGATCGATGGTCATCAGGATGGAACCCACCGTCACCAACGGCATGCACAACGGCAGCAACGCTGCCCAAAGTGCCGCCCGCAATCCCAGTTCCCGATGAAAGAACCGCAGCAACATCACCGCCATTAACGCCGCCAGCAGCGACGAAAAGAAACGAACACCCAATTCATTATCGCCAAAGATGCTCGTACCCAGCCACTGCGTGTAGGCGATCATCGGCGGCTTACTGTAATACGCCAGCGCCGGATGCTTCGCCCACTGCCATTGATACGCCTCATCCTCCGTGAGTTCGATTTTCCCGGATGCATGATACCCGAGCCGGGCAAGGAAAATGACCGCGATCAATACATACGCCAGCCGCAGCCATTGTTTCTCACGCAGTTCAGCACACCTCTCAGGTGAACGCTCCATCTGCGGCCTATATCCGGCATCATGCAGCAGCAACGATGGCAGCTTGTTATACCATAATGGAAACACCTTTGGTGCGAACAATCGCCAGATCGCATCGATCACATGCACGATCACAAAGGCATAAGCAGCGCCGAGCAATGCTCCCATGATGACATCACTCGGATAATGCACCCCCACGTAGATACGGGAAAAAGCCACCGTGCAAGCGATCGGCAAAATGATCTTCCACGATTTCCGATAAAACAACCAGAAGACCATCAAGCCAGCGAACCAGTTCGCCGCGTGAGATGATGGCATGCTGCCGCTACCACCTTTACCGACACGCATGATGGTTTCCTCAATGTCGTTGAAAGGTCGTGGGCGACCGATGGCTTCTTTCAACGATTTGCAGATCACGCCATCGCCGATGGCGATCGCCAACAGCAGGAAGAAGATGCACAGGCGTCCCCGCGTCCCGCCTTTCACGAGCAGGAGTACGCCGATGAGAATCGCGACCGGGACGAAGAAAGGATTGCCGCTGAAAAACGGCATGACGGCATCGAACAACGGATTGCTCAACGCCTCGTTGCCGAATCGAAATAAATCCCGGTCTAATGCCAATAGCCAGTCCATGCCTCAGTCTCTAGCGATATAAAGGCAGGAGTTTAGTCTGGCTAAGGGCGGTTGGGCGAGCGGGAAAAAGAACTTCATGCAGTTCAATACACCACCAAAGAACGCACCGGTACATTCGGCAACCGTTTACGTCCATGTAGAAAGCCCAGCTCGATCAGGAAGGACACTTCCAGAATCTCCGCCCCGACCTTTTGGAGAAGCGAGATAGCAGCACCGGCTGTTCCGCCTGTCGCCAGCAAGTCATCCACCAAGAGGACCTTGGCTCCCGGTTTCACAGCATCTATGTGGATGGCTACCGTATTGCTGCCGTATTCCAGATCGTAGCTTTCTTCATGTGCCTTGTAGGGCAGCTTGCCCTTCTTACGCACCGGCACAAAGCCGGCATTCAGCTTCACAGCGACTGCCGAGGCAAAGATGAATCCACGCGCATCGATGCCCACCACGGCATCCACCTGTCCCGGCTTGAAATCACCGGCAAGGAGATCGATCGCCCCGGCGAGCAACTTCGCATCCGCCAGCACCGGCGTGATGTCTTTGAACAAAATGCCTGGCTTTGGAAAATCAGGCACATCGCGGATGGCGGCGGCGAGATCCGAAGAAGAGACGGCGTTTGACGGCATGTGTTATTTTTTCTTGGATTCGAGTTTCTCGATCATCTTGCGCAACTTGCGCAGCGCAATGTTTTGTATCTGCCGAACTCGCTCCCGCGTCACGCCAAATTTTTCACCAACTTCTTCCAAAGTCTTCTCCGTGCCGCCATCCAGACCAAAGCGGAAGCGCAAAATGGTCGCTTCACGCGGGTCTAGTTTCGTCACCATCTCCTCCAGCATCGAGTTCACTGTCTTGTCCTCAAGCTGTGCGTAAGGAGACGTCGCGTTTTCATCCGCCACGATCTCCGCGTAATTGTTCGAGTCCTCATCCTCGCTGATCGGGGCATCCAATGACGCCGGACGAATCGCCGCCGTGCGCATCGCTGCCACGCGTGAGGATGTCGTCTCCAGCTCCTCAGCCAATTCCTCATCTGTCGGCTCGCGACCCAACTCCTCTTGGAGTTTCATCGCCGTACGCCGCATCTTGGAGATTTTATCCACCAAATGAACAGGCAGACGGATAGTCTTGGACTGGTTCGCCAAGGCACGTTTGATAGATTGCTTGATCCACCACGCACCGTACGTCGAGAGCTTGCCACCCTTGGCCGGGTCGAAGCGCTCCACCGCCTTCATCAAGCCGATGTTTCCTTCATTGATCAAATCCAGCAACGGCAGACCAAGCCCTTCATAATCATGGGCGATCTTCACCACCAGGCGCAGATTCGCCTTGATCATGTGTTCCCGCGCCTTCTTGTCACCCTTTTTGATCTTTGCCGCCAATTCGATCTCTTCCTGCGGCGTAAGCAGTTTCACCTGACCGATTTCGCGGAGATACAATTTAATGGCCGTATCACCATCATAGGTTGTGCGTTCGCGGGCCGGAGCTGGCGTAGCTTGCTCTTTGCGCGGCGTCGGCCGCACATCTTCCACATCCACATCGGCAGAGGGCGCCTGCCCCTTGGCGGGTTCAGGTGGCACGACTTGCACTGGCGAGGAAGGCACAGCGGCAGCAGTCGCCAGTGAGGCGACCGGTTTCGCGATCCGCTTGACGGATTTCTTTCTGGCTGGAATGGCTGGCGGCATAATCCCTTGTCTTTCCGAGACTAGAACTCAAGACGGCGGGGGCAAGCAAATAGCTGCCCGCCCCGCGCCTTTCCTGTTCGAGCCCCAATTCCCATGTTTATTCCATTAAATTTTAACGGTCGCTCGACCGGGCGAGCAGGATGAAGTGCAACAACGTCATCAAAGACTGCACCATCGCTGCCACGTAAGTCAGAGCCGCGGCATTCAGCACACTGGCCACACCCGCAGCTTCACCCGGATGCACGATGCCCAAGCGTGCCAATTCCACTTTTGCGCGACGGCTCGCATCATACTCTACCGGCAGAGTGATCAACTGGAACGCAAAGATCACGCTGTAGATTACGATACCAATGATCGCCAGCTTCGCGAGGCTCAGAAAGAAGCCCAAAAAGAACAACACCATCGCCCCGCTGCTCGCAATGCTGGTAAGCGGCACCATCGCCATGCGCAGATTTAGCCATGCATAAGACGCCTTGTGCTGTAAAGCATGCCCCGCTTCATGCGCCGCTACACCGACCGCAGCCAATGAACGTCCCCGGTAATTTTCTGAAGACAGGCAAAGCTGTTTTTTGATCGGGTCATAGTGATCGCTTAGATGTCCCGGCACTTCTTGGATGGGCATGTCCTGCAGTCCCGCTGCATCCAATATCTCGCGCGCTGCTTGGGCCCCCGAGATGCCCGTGCCCACTGGCACTTGTATGTATCGCTTATATGTCGAGTTCAGCTTGAACTGGGCATACAGGCCCAGCAGAAGCGGCGGTATCACACACAGCAGATAGATTTCGATTCCATTCATTTTACATCAATCCCTCTGACACATTGTCAGTTACTATATACGACATTTCACATCGTCAAAGCGTTCACCAAAATCGAACGCATTCCGAATGGCTCAAAGTGTCACGTATCAAGGGGATACACGAATAGAAACGCCGCTCCTTTTTGGAATGAACATTGACTGCCGCTACCGGTCCAATCACACCTCTAAAATCTTTTCAAACTTGGTCAAATTCCTGGCCCCATGGGCAGTCACCAGCAGATCGTCCTCGATACGCACCCCACCAATGTCGTGGTAATATAACCCAGGCTCCACGGTAACGATATGGCCCGCTTGCAAAATATCCTCTGAATTCACGGAGAGCCGGGGTGCCTCATGGATCTCCAATCCCAAACCATGCCCCGTGCCGTGGAAAAACCCCTGCATCCGCCCTTTTAACTTGCCCGTGCGATACCCCATCCCATCAAAGAACTCTTTCACTGCCTGATGCACCTCCACCCCTCGCACCCCTGCTTTAAGTTTACTGATGGCCACATCTTGCCCCTTCACCACCGTATCATACATCTTGCGCAGCGCCTCGCTCGCCTTGCCCTTCACCACCGTCCGCGAGATGTCGCCATAGTAACCCGTCCGCTGTGATTTCGGGAACACATCCAAAATGATCGGCTGATTCGCCTTCAACGGTCCATACCCGCGCTCATGCGGATCACACGTCAGCTTCCCGCAAGAAACGATTGTATGATTCGCGATCCCACCTGCCTGAATGACCGCGATATCAATGATGGACCGCAACTTCTCTGCCGTAAGCGGAGCTCCGCGCAGGAACAATGTGTTTCCCTTGCCGATCTTGGAAGACTTGAGCGCTTGAATCCCTTCCGCCAATCCCACCTCTGCCATCATCACGGCTGCACTGACACACTTCACCTCCTGCGCATTCTTCAATTCTCGCTCAGGAAAAACCGGCCCTTTGGATACCTTCACCTTCACCTTGAGCTGACGCAACTGTCGCGCCAGACCATGTGGAAAATTCCCCGGCACAAAGACCTTGCTGCGTCGCTTTTCCTTCAGCAGAGCCTTGATGACATGCGCCGAAGAAGGCTTCTTGCCGTTGGCATTTAGTAGCCTCTGCGCAATCGACGCATAAGAAACCGCCTTGCAATGCTTGGCCTGTTTGCGAGCCCGGTCGATCTCAAGATCGCTCAACACGATCACCGGCCGCCCGTTCATCCGCAGATAAATAAAAGGGTCCGGCACGAACATGCGCACGGCATAAAGCATGTTCGCGTCACGCTCACTATCAGCCACCATCAGCAGCGTTTCGTCCCGTCCCATGGCTATGGGACTATGCGGATTCGACGAAGAGATGCAAGGTTCTGAAAGCGCTCTCCCCCGGATACCATTCACCGACCCGATATAAGCACAAAAAAGGCCATCTGCGTCAATGCGACAACAGATGGCCTGAAAACAACGTGTTTTAGTGCAGCACGCTGGAAGACAGGAAATACAGGTGTCCTGCTTTCAGCTTCGGGGCGTCCACACCCAAGTCAATCTTGATGGTCGTCTGCTGCGGTTGTGCCTGGCCTGAGAAACCGAAGATGCTGCCCAGCGTGAACGGCCGCGCATAACGCACCAGCTTCGCATCGGATATATTCGCGATCTTCAGCGCCCGGTCCACTGTCACCTGCCAGTCGCCCAATTCATCTACCAGTCCGGCTTGATATGCTTGATTACCCGAGAGAATACGTCCATCCGCGAGACTTTCCCAATCACTGCTTAAAGCCTTTCCTTGGCCTTTATTTTCCTGATTGGAAGCCTCGCGCCCTTCCTTCACGATCTTTTTAAACTTTCCGTAAGTCTCATCGATAAGCGCCTGCATCATCTGGTTTTCTTCCGGCATGATTTCCTCGGGTTTCTTGCTTCCGCTCAACATATCCTTGAACTTGCCGCTCTTGTACACCAGCGGCACCACGCCCACCTTGTCCATCAGTCCGCGGTAATTGTAACCGGACATGATCACGCCAATGCTGCCTGTAAGAGTCAGTTCATTAGCCACGATCCAGCGGCAAGGTGCGCTGACATAGTAACCGCCCGAAGCCGCCAAGCTCCCCATGGAAGCCACCACCGGCTTACCGTGCTCATCTTGAAACTTTTCGATAGCACGATAGATGTCATCCGAGGCCAGCACTTCGCCGCCCGGAGAGTCCACTTTTAAGATGACCGCCTGCACCCGGCTGTCCTCACCCGCGCGATTCAACTGTTCCTTGATAAGATCCACCATCGAAGCCCCGCTATGGTCGATCGCTGCGCCCGTTATCACCCCTTCCACACCGATCACTACGATTTTGTCCGACGCATCACTGTCTTCCACGACAACTTCCTGTAACATGGAACGTGTGGTCGCTGGAGACCCCATACCAGCCCCTGTCCCCAAAAAGGCCCCGAAAAGCCCAATCAGCATGAACAGCCCACCGCCGACCGCCAACAGGATCAGCAATATCCAGACGATTGGGTTTCTCTTCTCTTTCTTTGCCGGAGCCACGCTGATGGGCGGCGGCATTTGATAAGCAGGCGAACTGAACGGTGGTGGCGGAGGAGGTGGTGAAACCGGAGGAATGTTCACAGGCCCCGTTGGTTCCGACGGCGGCGTATTTGGTGGAACTGAATTGTCCATGGCCCGGCAACCTAGTTCACCCGCTTCAATCCCGCAAGCCCGCTAAATTTACCTCAACATCCTCAACTGCTGCCGCGCCACATACGGGTCCAGATGCACCAAAAAAACATACGCCACCTTCTCCCAAAGCCGCGTCCACAATGACCGTGACTTCTTCCACTCAGAAAGCGTCACCCTTCGCGAATATCCTAAAATGTCCGCAAATATCTCCCGTCCTTGCTGCACCGCCACCGGATCTGATGTCCGTACCAGCAACTCGTAGTTGATGGATAGGCTGCGCTTATCCAGATTCGCCGAGCCCGCATAAATGCAATCATCCATCATGTACAACTTGGCGTGCAATATCTGCGGTTCGTATTCATAAATCTCCACGCCTGCTTGCAACAACGTCCTATACAAACTCCGGCTGGCCGTTTGTGAAAGCAGCACATCACTCTTCCCCGCCAGAATGATCTGCACCCTACCCCCGCTACGCGCTATCCTTTGCAACTGCCGCCGAATCTTCCACGTCGGCAAAAAGTAAGCCGAGATGATCCGCACATCCCGCGCCTTCGCCAACGCCTCATTAAGTTTCAGCTTGAGCGAGGAATGCCCTGTCCCGGGCAGATTCAACAGCACATCCCCACAGATTGGGCCCGGCCCGATACCCACCCTGCTCTTCCGCCATTGCTTGAACCGCGCATGACGAAACTCCGCAATCTGGTAAAGCAGATCAAACGAGCGCATCAGTTCATCAATCACCTTGCCCGTCACCACTGCTCCCAGATCACACCAGCCACGTGTGATGCCATCACCTTCATACTCCTCCGCGATGTTGAACCCACCGATCATTGCGATCTTGTCATCGCATAACAGCAGCTTGCGATGATTCCGGATCGCGAACCGGTCCAGCCGGAAAGGATTGAACCATCGCACCTCCGCTCCAGCCTTGCGCAGCACATCCCAAAACTCATCATCCAAAGCTTGCGAACCGACCGAATCTACCAGCACCCGCACTTTGACGCCCTTACGCGCCGCCTCTACTAAAGCATCGCGCACCCATTGCCCCACCGAATCATCCCGGTAGATATACATCTCCAGCCGCACCGATTGCCGGGCCCCGCAGATCATGTCCACCATGACGCCAAACGCCTCCGAGCCGGTCCGTAACCAGCGCAAAGAGCATTCAGAAGCCATGTTCATGCGCGCAAAGTAGTTTCAACTCCCCGCCATTACAATTCCCCATCGCGATTTAACCTCTTGGCAGACTGAACGTTGCCATTGTGAAACGGTCCAAGTGAAGGTAGCTTGGAATGGATTCAAGGTTCGTTCCTCACATGAACATGATATTGAGTAGATTTTTGGCGGTTTGCTTGGGGTTGCTAATCGCGGCATCCGCGCAAGGTGCCGCCACGCAGGCACGCTTGGTCGTGCCGGTGGAGAACGTCAAAGCCGGAGAGACGATCACGGTCGGGGTGCTGCTGGAGATGCTGCCGGGTTGGCATACCTACTGGAAAAACGCCGGTGAATCTGGTTCCGCCACCAAAATCGTCTGGGACCTCCCCGCCGGGGTTACTGCTGGGGAAATCCAATGGCCAGCTCCGGAAGTCTATTACGACAAAGTCGTGGATCTCACCACCTATGTGCATCATGACGAAGCCATGCTCCTTGTCCCGCTGACCATCGGAGCCACTGTCCCAAATGGTGAACTGGAGCTGAAAGCACGTGTGTCCTGGCTGGAGTGCGAGAAGCTGTGCGTGCCAGGCCGCACCGAAGTGAATGCCAAACTGAAAATCGCTGCCGATACCAAACCTTCCCCAGAAGTCGGCCTCATCAAGAAATGGCAGGACAAACTGCCCAAGCCCAACGAAGCCCTGAAAGCATCCGCTCGCTGGGAAGGCGAACCGAAAGAAGGCAAACGCACTTTGCTCATCGAGTTCACTCCTACGTCGGGTGCAAGTGATTGGGATTTCTTCCCTTACCGTGCCGAAGATGCCAGCGTGAGCCCGAAATCAGAGAAAGTGGGCTTGAAGGATGGTCGTTTCACCCTGCGGAAAACCGTTTCCTCGGATGAAGGCAAGTGGCCTTCGGAGATCAAAGGCCTGATCGTCGGAGGCAGTGACACGGCCAAACCAACCTTGGCTTACGAAGCAACCATCAGCTTGGGTAATGCGGCTGTGACCACTACTTCCGCTGCCGTCGCAGACAAAGGCGAAGCGGGCGCTGCTGCATCAGCCACCGCTCCCCGCTCCCTGTTCATGATGCTGATTTATGCCTTCATCGGCGGCATGATCTTGAACATCATGCCCTGCGTGCTGCCGGTGATCTCTCTAAAGATTCTAGGCTTCGTGAAGCAGAGCCAAGATGACCCAGGCCGCGTGCGCAAGCTCGGCCTGATCTATGGCTTGGGCGTTATCGTTTCCTTCCTTGTCTTGGCTGCTTTGGTCATCGGTGTGCAAGAAGCGGGCAAGTCAGCCAGTTGGGGCATGCAATTCCAGAATCCTCAGTTTCTGGTGGTGCTGACCATTTTGGTGACATTGGTCGCGTTGAATCTTTTCGGTGTCTTTGAAGTCACCATGAACAGCAGCGTGATGGGTGCAGCCGGTCAGTTGGCTTCTCAAAAAGGGGCTTCCGGCGCTTTCTTCAATGGCGTGCTGGCCACCATTCTGGCCACCCCCTGCACCGCGCCCTTCCTGGGTGTGGCCTTGGGCTTCGCTTTTGCGCAATCCGCTTTGGTCATCTTGCTGGTCTTCATCACCATCGCGCTTGGTCTGGCGTTTCCTTATGTGTTGCTGAGCTGGCAGCCCAAGTGGCTGAAGTTCCTGCCCAAGCCCGGCGCGTGGATGGAACGCTTCAAAATTCTCATGGGCTTCCCCATGGTCGCGACGGCGTTCTGGTTGTTCAGCCTGACGGCGGGACACTTTGGCCGCAGCGGCGTGTTGTGGCTGGGACTGCTGCTTGTGTTCGTCGCGCTCGCAGCCTACATCTTTGGTGAATTCGTCCAACGCGGCAGCAAGCATCGCGGTATTTCGGGTGCTATCGCGGCGGTGTTGCTGTTTGGCAGTCTGGCTTATGTGCTGGAAGGCCAGCTCAAGTGGCGCTCGCCTGAACGCACCGGAACCACTGCGACAACCTTGGAATCCAAAGTCGGCATCGCTTGGAAAGCCTGGTCACCGGCGGCCATGTCGGAAGCCCGCAAGAGCGGCAAACCGGTGTTTGTGGACTTCACCGCAGATTGGTGCGTGACCTGCCAGGCGAACAAGAAAACGAGCATCGAGATCACTTCAGTAAAAGAAAAACTCAACGCCATCGGGGCCATCTCTTTTCTCGGCGATTATACCTACGAGGACGCCGCCATCGCGGCTGAGCTCAAAAAATATGGCCGCGCCGGGGTGCCATTGGTGGTGGTCTTCCCGGCAGATCCTCAAGCCGAACCCATCGTCCTGCCCGAGATCCTTACTCCGGGCATCGTGTTAGAAGCCTTGGAAAAGGCGGCCCCGAAACAACTGAGTTCGGCTAAATGAGTGAGCCATCTAATGCTCATCTCCTTCAAGGGGCGGCAAGAGTGTCTGCCATTCTCTCATGGATTGCCTTTTTCTTCGGTCTACTTCTTCCAATCAGACCACCAGCCACATGGCCGATGATATTGTCTACATTTGGGGTTTCTCTACTTACGGCCTCCTTTACCCTCTTTGCGGCTCATGTTTGCAATCATACCAAGCCGCAAGTATCTAGAATTTTCGTTCTTCTGGCGTATGGGGCAATTCTATCTGTGCTCTTTGCTGTTTTTGGGCCATTGTTCAAACGCTAACAACTACACTTGTTCAGTTACCTTTTGAAAATTGGAGTAGAGCTTGGAGCTTTGGATTTGTAGTTTCCCCCATCCGTGTGATCCGTGTTCCACCTATGGCTAAAACCTCAGCATAACCCGCCCTCGACTCCCAAGGCGCTTCCCTATAATCTGCCCCCACTATGGCGACCGAATCCAAGCCCTTGGTGGGAATCATCATGGGCAGCCAGTCCGATTGGGAAACGATGCAACATGCGGCCGATCAATTGACCGCATTGGGCGTGCCGTTTGAGGCACAAGTCGTGTCCGCGCATCGCACCCCTGACCTGCTTTTTGAATACGCAGATGCCGCTGCAGGCCGTGGCCTTGAGGTCATCATCGCCGGTGCCGGTGGTGCCGCGCATCTGCCCGGCATGTGCGCCTCAAAAACGCAATTGCCCGTGCTCGGCGTGCCCGTGGAATCCAAAGCCCTGAAAGGCATGGACTCCCTGCTCTCCATCGTCCAGATGCCTGGCGGCGTTCCGGTGGGCACCATGGCCATCGGCAAGGCCGGAGCCATCAACGCCGCTCTGCTCGCCACGGCAATCTTGGGCAACAAGCATCCGCAATTCCGCACCGCTTACGAAAAATTCCGCGAGCAACAGACCGCCAAAGTCCTCGCCAACCGCACGCTGCCGCCTAAGGCTTAATCTCTTTCCATGTCGATCAAACCGATTCTTCCCGGCGCCCGCATCGGCGTGCTCGGCAGTGGCCAGTTGGGCCGCATGCTGGCTATCGCCGCCCGTAATCTCGGCTACGGCGTCGCCATCTATTCCCCTGAAGAGAACTCGCCTGCCAGTGCCGTGGCTGATCTCGATTTCGTCGGCGATTACCTTGATCTGCCCAAGATCCATGAGTTCGCCAAGCAAGTACAGGTCGTCACCTTTGAGTTCGAAAACGTCCCGCATGATGCCGCCAAGGCTTGCGCAGAACACGCAGCCGTTCGCCCCGATGGCCACGTGCTGCACGTCTCGCAAAACCGCCTGCGCGAGAAAAATTTCCTGCGCGACAACGGCTTCCCGACCACGCCTTTCCAACGCGTCACCAGTCTTGCGGAATTAGAGCAAGCAATCGCGACAATCGGTGCGCCCGGCGTCTTGAAGACCGCCAGCTTCGGCTATGACGGCAAAGGCCAGGTAAAAATCAAGACGCCTGCCGATGCTGCCAAAGCCTGGGAAGCCATGAAAGGTGCTGAGTCCATCTACGAAGGCTTCGTGGATTTTGTGAAAGAGATGTCCGTCATCGGTGCGCGCACCTTAGATGGCCAGATTGTGACATTCCCCGTGTTCGAGAACGATCACGCGAATCACATCCTCGACATCACCTTCGCTCCCGCCGCTCTCGGTCCAGTGCTCGCCGGGGAAGCCCGCCAGCTTGCTCATGGCATTTTGGATAAACTCCAAGTTGTCGGCCTGCTCACCGTTGAGATGTTCCTCACCAGCGATGGCCGCGTCCTCGTGAACGAACTCGCCCCGCGCACCCACAATTCCGGCCACCTCACCATCGACGCCTGCGCCACGAGCCAGTTCGAGCAACAGGTCCGCGCCGTCTGTGGATTGCCCTTGGGTTCCACTCACATGGAGAAACCCGCCGCCATGGCAAATCTCCTCGGCCACCTGTGGGAACACGGCGAACCCGATTGGGCCGCTGCCCTATCCGATCCAGCAGTGAAATTGCACCTCTACGGCAAACGCGAAGCCCGCGTGGGCCGCAAGATGGGCCACCTCACCGCCACCGGCGACACCATCGAACAAGCCATCGATCGCGTGAAACAGGCGAAAGAACGGTTGACGGCGAAGTATGCTAAGAAATGAAGGCTGGCATTCTAAGCTGTCTCCCAGAGAAATTTTAATAAATATAGAATGCAATCGAGATGACCGAGTGCAATCCGTGCCGGAGGCACGAACGTGAGTAGCCACGGGTGACCGCAGGGAACCCGTGGATTAGCATAATAACATATCGCCCCGGAGGGGCGGACGAATCCCACGAAACTAAGGATTAACCATGGGCGGCACCTACAGCAACCTTCGTTTGCACGTAGTTTTCAGCACCAAGAACCGTGAACCTTGGATACAGCCTCAACTACAAGAACGCCTCTACCCTTTTATTGGCGGCATCGTCCGCGAACAATCCGGCAAACTCATGGAGATTGGTGGCATGCCAGACCACTTGCACTTGTTGATCGGCTGGCGCACGGATGAATCTATCTCCAACCTGCTAAGAAATATCAAAAGCCGTTCTTCCGCTTGGGTGCATGAAACTTTCCCGGATTTGTCTTATTTCAAATGGCAGGAAGGGTATGGAGTGTTCTCGGTGAGCCATTCACAGGCACCAGTTGTTTCCAAGTATATCCAAAACCAGGCTGAGCATCATCGGGGGAAAACCTTCAAAGAAGAGTTCATCTCGTTATTGAAGGCGCATGATATCGAGTATGACGAGCGTTATATATTTGAATAAATCCCGTTCGCCCCTTCGGGGCGTGATCTCATTTATCGCTGACCACGGGTTCCCTGCGGTCACCCGTGGCTACTCACGCTTGCCCCTCCGGGGCAGGACCAAGGTAAGCGCAACCTGACTTCGACTATCAAAACATTTTCAATCTATTCACGAATCTGATCACACTATGAGAACCATCAAATCCGTCGCCGCCATGCAACGGCTCGCCTTGGAATGGAAACATTCCGGCATCCAGATCGGTTTCGTGCCCACCATGGGGTATCTCCACGCCGGCCATATAAGCCTCGTGACGGAAGCCCGCAAACGTGTCGGCCCTAAAAGCAAAGTCGTCCTCAGTATCTACGTCAACCCCACGCAATTCGGCCCCAAGGAAGATTTCAGCAAATATCCGCGCGATCTGAAACGCGACACCCAGCTCTGCCGCGCTGGTGGGGTAGACGTCATCTTCGCCCCTGCAGATACTGATATGTATCCGCGCCCTGAAGGCTACGAATACAGCACTTACGTCTACGAAGAAACCCTCGCGAAACAGATGGAAGGTGCCTCTCGCCCCACGCACTTTCGCGGCGTGACCACGATTGTCGCCAAACTCTTCAACATCGTCCTGCCCGATGTTTCCATCTTCGGCGCGAAAGACTGGCAGCAGGCCACCATTATCCAGCGCATGGTGCGCGATCTGAATTTCCCGCTGAAAGTCATCGTGGCCCCGACGCATCGGGAAACCGATGGCTTGGCCATGAGCTCTCGGAACAAATACCTGTCCACGGAAGAACGCGCTCAAGCAACCATCCTCTGGCACACCATCCAAACCGCGAAAGCTGAGGTTAAAGCTGCTAAGGCACCTCTAAATGCTACTCGTTTAAAAGAGAAACTGACCAAACTCATCGCCACCCAACCAGCCGCCCGATTAGACTACATCGAATTCTTCGCCCCCAATGCCTTGACCGCCTCACCGCAAGTCACCAAAGGCACCCATATGGCACTCGCCGTCTTCTTCGGCAAGACCCGCTTGATCGACAACGCACGACTCTAACCAATATCAGGCGGCATTCATAACCCTTTGCCGCTCTGGCTGTACTGAATAATCACATCCGCGTGACATTTCCCTTGCACCCCGGTCTAATCATTAACTAGACGTATTCGTGATGGGGGGCCAAGAGACAAGTATGGGAAACCTCCCGAAGCCCGAGTGGCCTTCGGAAGATGTAGGGGCGTTGTATGCCGAGCATTCGCGTCAGGTGTATTACCTTGCGTTGCGTTTGCTGGGCGACCCCGCGCAGGCAGAAGACGCCGCGCATGACGTTTTTTTGAAGGCGTTCAAGAAGATGGACCAGTTCCGGGGCGAGGCCAATGTCCGCACGTGGTTGTATCGCATCACCATCAATCACTGCCAAAACTTACTCCAGACATGGCACCGCCGGAACATGGTAAACAACGCGGATGATGCCGTATGGGAAACATCGCCTTCCGCCGAAGAATCGCCCCTGAAAGTTTTGGAAACGAAGGAACTGGGTGAACGCATCCAGAGCACCTTGGACCGCCTGCCGGAAGAGTATCGCATCCTCCTCCTGCTGGTGGCTGATGATAAGATGAGTTATACTGAGATCGGTGAATTGACCGGCCAATCAGCCGATGCCGTCCGCGGTAAACTTCACCGGGCGCGAAAAGCCTTTGCCGGAATATTTCGCGAATACGACTAATTTTATGGAACCCAAAGGCCAGCGCCTGCGTCAGGAACACAAGCAACAGTCGGAAACCTCGCTGAACTCAGCGAGCAACACCGACACCCGCCTGTTCAATTCCGTTGAGGAAGTCTTGCGCGAAGATGCTGCCCAGAATCCGCCTCCAGATTCACTCTCCCATCGGGTTGCCAGCAGTTCTAGCAAAGACGCCGCATCACTTCCCAAACCTTGGTGGCAGAAGCTGATCGGCGGTAATTGAGCCGTTCTCTGCGCTCGACAGCTCCCGTTCTCCCCGTCAAAATCACGGCACTGATTCACCGATTGTCTCTGTGCCATGGCTACCACGCTTTTGGAGGAACTCGATACGCTCGTCCGGGCGCGTTACCCCCTTGTCTATCTCGTCACGAGTGAAGAATCACGCGCTCAAGATCTGATCGCTCAAGTCGCCCGTCAACGTGGCAAGAAGCTCCTGGAATGGAGCTGCACCACTGGCCTGATTCCAGCAGCGAATGGTCACGGCAGTCCGAAGCAACGCCATGCCCCTACGCGCGATCCTCTAGCTGCGTTGGATGCCATTGCCGACCACGTGGATCCAACCCTCTTTGTCCTGAAAGATTTTCACCCGTTCCTCAGTCGCGGCCAATTCACCATCATCCGCCGCCTGCGCGAAGTTGCCCAATCTCTCAAGAACAGTCACAAAACCATCTTCCTGCTTTCACCCGTTCAAGATGTTCCGGTGGAACTGGAAAAAGAACTCACCGTCGTGAACGTCGCCCTGCCCGACCAAGGCGAGCTCGGCGTCCTCTTGGAAAACATCATCAGTGAGATACAAGATGGAGGCCGTTGCAGCGTGGAACTCGATAGCACCGCCCGCGAACGCCTTCTCCAAGCCGCTCTAGGCCTGACCCTGGGCGAAGCCGAAAACGTTTTCGCCCGCATCCTTGTCCGCTCCCGTCGCCTCGATGGTGAAGGCGTGAACGACGTCCTCACTGAAAAGCAACAGATCATCCGCAAGAGCGGACTCTTGGAATATTTCTCTCCCGAAGAACGCTTCGATAACGTCGGTGGTCTCGGCATCTTGAAAGATTGGCTGGAGAAACGTGCTCTCGCACTCACGCCCGAAGCTCGCGCCTTCGGCCTGCCCCAACCTCGCGGCGTCCTCATGCTTGGCGTGCAAGGTTGCGGCAAGAGCTTGTGCGCAAAAGCCGTCGCCAGTCACTGGCAGCTTCCCCTGCTCCGCTTCGATATTGGCCGCATGTTCGGCAGCCTCGTCGGTTCATCTGAAGAAAACATCCGCAAAGCCATCGCCGTCGCCGAATCCGTCGCCCCCGCCATCCTCTGGGTGGATGAGATTGATAAAGCCTTCGCCGGCATCGCTGGTTCTGCGGCCACCGATGGTGGCACCGGCTCACGCGTATTGGGCACTTTCCTTACTTGGCTCTCGGAAAAGAAAGCGCCCGTCTTCGTCGTCGCCACCGCGAATGACATTTCCAATCTCCCGCCAGAACTCCTGCGCAAAGGTCGTTTGGATGAGATTTTCTTCATCGATCTTCCCTCCTCCGAAGAACGCGCCGATATTTTCGCCATTCATCTGCGCAAGCGCAACCGTCCCTTGGAATCTTTCAACATTCCGCAACTTTCGGATATCAGCCAGCACTTCAGCGGTGCCGAAATCGAGGAATCGATCAATAGCGCACTCTACGACGCCTTCTACGCAGGTCGTAATCTGTCACACATTGATGTTCTCCAAGCCGTGCGCCAGACAGTTCCCTTAGCCACCACCATGGCCGAGCAAATCGACGGTCTGCGTGCGTGGGCAAAAGGCCGCGCTCGCCCCGCAAGTGGTGCTACCGCATAAATCACCGCTTACTCATCCAACGCCACGCGCACCTTCTGAATCAACTCATTCGGCGTGTACGGCTTGGCGAGAAACCATGTCTTAGGAGGTAACGCTTCACCGCCAGACACGAGAGCACTGGAGTAACCGCTGCTGATGAGCACGCGCAAATCATGGCGTTCCATTCGCAATGTCTCTGCCAGTTCCTTGCCGCTCATCCCACCCGGCATCACCATATCTGTCAGCAGCAACTTCACTTTCGCATGGTTGGTCTTCCACACCTGCAATGCTTCCGCCCCGGAAGCCGCAGATAAGATTTGATACCCGCCCATGGAGAGCAAAGTCTCCAACATCCGTCGCACCATCGGATCGTCTTCCACCACCAAGATAGTCTCGAACCCTTTTTTATCAGGCGGGCGCTGTGCTATTTCATCAGGCTCACTCAATACCACCGGCTCTGCCGCTGGCAAAAAGAGACGAAACACAGTGCCTTTATTGACGGTAGAATCTACCTCCACCCATCCCTGATGCTGCTTAATGATCCCGTAAACGGTGGCCAACCCCAGCCCCGTTCCTTTGCCAAATTCTTTCGTCGTGAAGAACGGCTCAAAGATCATCTCCAGATTTTCCCGCGGAATTCCGCAACCCGTATCCGAGACGCTCAGGCACACATACGAACCCGGAGATGCCTGCGGTTCCTGGCGGCAATAAGCTGCATCAATACTCCTCGCCTCTGTGCTGATGCGTAACAGGCCACCCTTCGGCATCGCATCACGAGCGTTCACCGCAAGGTTCAAGATAACCTGCTCGATCATGCTGTTGTCTGCCTTCACCGGCGGCAGATCCGTGTCGTAGTGAAACTCGAGCGTGATGTCCTCACCTAAGATGCGATCCAGCATCTGCGTCATCTGGCTGCTGATCTCGTTCAGATTGACCAGCTTCCTCTGCAACACCTGCTTGCGACTGAAGGCCAGCAGTTGCTTCGTCAAATTCGCCGCGCGTTGGCTCGCATCCAATATCTGATCCAGCAAATCCTGCTGACCCGGCTCAGGCCGGTTCGCCAGCAGCAGTGAAGTGTTACCTTGGATAACGGTCAGGATATTATTGAAATCATGCGCCACACCCGCCGCCAGTTGTCCGACCGATTCCATTTTCTGCAACTGGCGCAACTCCGTCTCCATGTGTTTGCGCTCAGTCACATCACGTCCCACACCGAAAAGACCGAGTAATTTTTCACCCTCGATCAAAGGTGTGACCGTCACTTCCATCACCAACCGACCGTCGTCTTTGGTCTTCAACGGCAGCTCAAACAACGGCATCCGCTCACCACCGATCGCGCGTTTAAAAATGACCAAGGCTTCCTCCTTCGCCTCATCCGGCAATATCTCGGAATAATGCCGCCCGATCCACTCCTCCGGGCCCCAACCAGTCGCCTGTTCAAGAGCGCTGTTCAAGGACATCACCACGCCTTCTGGCGACAACGTGAAAATCAGATCGCGTGCCGTCTCCACAAACTGCCGGTAACGCTTCTCGGATTGGCGCAACGCATCTTCGGTCTTGCGACGGTCTGTCACATCCGTGGCGATGCCACAGATGCCGTTGATCTTTCCATTCGCGTCCAGCAACGGAAACTTGGAGACCATGAAACAATGTGGCCCATCAGGAAATACCGCCCACTCCTCGCAGTCGATCGGCCGACCCGTCTCCATTAACATCTTGTCGTGTTCCCGATACTGCCGGACTTGCTCCGGTGTGGAAAAATCTGAATCCAATCTTCCGATCAAATCCTCCCGTTTCAGGCCGAATGCGGCAGCGAATTTGGAACTCACCAGCAGATAACGGCAATCAAGGTCTTTGATGAAAATCAGCGCCGGGCTGTTATCCACGAAGGCCATCATCCGGCTTTCGCTCACCCGCAGCGCTTTCTCACTTTCATGAGCTTTGCGCAGCGCCTCTTTTTGTTCTGTCACATCGCGTGCGATGGAATACAAAAGTTCACTGCCTTGCCGCGCTCCGGGACAGGTCCAAGCCAGCCAGCGATACTTGCCATCCTTGCAGTGATAACGATTCTCGAAATGGACGTTGTCCTTTCCAGAAATCAGATGCTCGTGCATCCGCAACGTCTTCTCGCGATCCTCCGGATGTACAAACTCGATGTAAGGCTTGGACATCAACTCTTCACGCGACCAGCCCAGCACCCTTTCCCAAGCACGGTTCACTTTGCGAAAACGTCCATCCGTTCCGGCGACACTAAGCAGATCCAGCGAGAAATCGAACAGGCGTTCCAAGGAATCCTGCTCCGATTCTGTGCCAGCCATCTCTGCGTTTTGCTGCTCGTGTCCCATCGCGATATGACCTCAAACGTCACGCCTTGCTTCCCCTCGTGCCGTTCACTGTGCTATGGCATAATCCCTTCAAGGGCTTTTAGGCAAAAGAAAACGCGAAGGTATTACTACCTTCGCGTGAGCAAAAAGCTACAGCTTACTGCTTAGCGCTTGAAATTCAGCGGGAACG
The DNA here is from genome assembly GCA_036405135.1 of Verrucomicrobiia bacterium. Classification (NCBI taxonomy): domain Bacteria; kingdom Pseudomonadati; phylum Verrucomicrobiota; class Verrucomicrobiia; species Verrucomicrobiia bacterium. The sequence goes on from DASWYF010000034.1 coordinate 146,183, forward strand.
CGCCGGGCATCTCGTGGGCGCAAGGCTGATTCGTTGGAGCATCGGGCTTGCGATCATTGCTGACCACTAGATTGTTCGCCAGCAAGTAAGCTTCCACTTCTTCGCCACTGATGTCCGGCAGCATCTTCCCGTTCACTTCCACGCACGGGCTCAGCATCTGACCAGACTTCTCGATCATCTCCTGACGCTGCACCGGGTTGTTGATGATGTCGCGGTCTTCATACGGCAATTCATACTTGCGCATCACCGCGCGAACACCGTTGCTCCAGCCGCACGACGGCTTCAAATAGGCGATAATCTTCGGTTTATCCATAATAGTTCAGTCCAAAATTATTGTTCCGATGTCATTATCTAACCATGCAATGTGCCTTGCGTCAATGGACAGTCCCCTCAGAGTCAGGGCTCACGCATTTAAATTTGCCCGTAAAAATAGGCCGGATTTCATTTTTAGAATCAAATTGGAATGGTGAAAACACCCAATTCAGCATCCTAAAGCTCAATTTTCATTGGCCTTTCAAAGAATTTTAATGCGTGAGCC